>DASZJS010000001.1:0-2830 GCA_035947935.1 Gemmata sp.
CGGGGTATCGGTGGGCCAGCCTTGTCGGCCGGTTGCTTCCGGCGCTCTTCCAGCAGATCGACCACGGCGGCAGTTAATTCAGGCGAGCTATCGAACCGGACTTGACCGAATACGTTGGCGAAGGCTCGATAGTCGGTTTGCGTCCAGCGGTCGAATGGGTGGCGGTGGCACTGCGCGCATTCCAGGCGAACGCCGAGGAAGGCCGTCGCGGTCAGTTCGGCCATCTTCTCCAGGGGGAAGAATTCTTCGGCCTCGAATCGCCGCCAGTAGAGGTCGAGGGTGTCTCGTTCGCGATAGGTTGGATCGAACCCCTTGCGGTTTGTCCGGTCGCGTTCCGCCTCAGCGGCAATCCATTCCCGGAGTTCGTTCCCTTCGCGGCTCGTTGCGGTGAGAACGCCGCGGACGATACGGTCGTAGGGAACATTCGATGCAATTCGGTGACGGAACCAGTCGTGCCACATACGGGCCTGTTTCGTCCGCAAGTCGGGCGGCCCATCCAAAGTCTCGACGTTGCATGCCGTGATGTCGCACAGTTTCGTTGCCCAGAGGGCTGCATGAAGCGGGTTCGTGAGGAGTTTGTCGATCAGCTTCGCGCGCTTCTTCGGATCTTTGTCGGCCAGGAACGCTCGAATCACTTCCGGAGATGGCAGGCCGCCCGTGGTATCAATCGTCACCCTGCGGAGGAACTCCTCATCGGACGACAGGTCCGATGGCACCATGTTGAGTCGCTGGAGCTTCGCGAATACCGCCCGGTCCACGTAGTTCACTACGGGGGGTGTGGGGTAAGGCCTCCCAGCGAGATCGGCAACGGGGATGAAGACACGACTGATGGCCGTGTGACCCCGATATGTGGCAACGATTGCCGTGTCGCCGGCCCGGCGAGCGCGGGCCTCGCAGGTTACCGAAGAAACGATGTCGGCAACCGATTCATCCTTGGCGCGGAGTTCGCAGAAGGGCGTGATATCGGCTTCGGTCCCATCCGCGAACTTCGCGTGAACAGTCAGGCGAACCGCTTCCCCGGGTTTGGCGAGAACGTGTTCGGCTGGTCGGATTTCCAGGCGTTCCACATTGCCGGAACCAGGCACGCGCTTGCTGCCGCCCGCAATCCATTCCCGAAGCACCTTGTATTGCCACGAATCCGTAGCAAACCGCCGTCCGCCACCGTGCGGAACCTGACCCGTTGCTTTCTGAAGCAACAGGCTCTGGTCGGGATTGGCCACATCCAACCGCCGACCACCTCCGCCGCGCGTCAGGGCAAGAAAATCCTTCTCGGGCTCGAAGCCGAAGAGCGAGAGTCGCAGCCCACCCTTGCCCTGAAACGATCCGTGGCACGCCCCCGCGCTGCATCCGGACTTGCCCAGAAGCCCTATGACGTGCCGCTCGAAATCGGCTGGCGCAACTGTCGCTTCCTCAGCCGCGCAGCGACCAGGGACGAGCATGAGCAGCACGAGAACAGCGGTGCGAAACATGAGAGACTCCTACGGAAATCGTCACCGGTGGTGTCGCTTCGCTCACCACCGGCTAATCTCTATGACCCCTCCGGGGTCGGAATGATTGCCACGGAGAGGGGTTGGGGGTGAGGGCCTGTTACTTCCCCGGTTCCTTATCCAGAACCAACTCGATCTCCTTCGTGGTACTCTCCGCGAGCTTCGCCTTCTCGGACTTGCTGGCGTATCCATCCGCGTGAGCGGTGATGGTTACCTCCTCGTCCGGGAACAGTTGCGAGGACCGGAACCGCCCATCCTCCTGATGTTCAAAGGACACGTCCGAGTTCCGCCCTCCGACAATCAACATCCCCGGGAACTGTCCTTTGCCACTGCCGTACTGCGCGGTCACAGCGGGGTTAACCGTCTTGCTGCCATCCTTGGTAGTCACCTTCACCAGCAGGATCGGAGCTGTATAGCGGATGATCTCGATCCCCTTGACATCGTCGATCATGGTCTTGAGTTGCACCTGACGATTGTTGTTGAGAGGCTCACCCTTCGCTTTGCGCCAACGCAACACTCCGTGCTCGTTCGTCATCAGGTCAACCTGAGTATTTTCCAGTCCGTGTGGGACTTGCGCGACCACTTTCCCATTGGGGTCGGCCTTCGCTTCCCCGAACCAGAACACCCCATCGAATTGCCCGAAGATGTGGCAACCGTGGCCGCGAGTTGGTTTCCCCTGGCTATCGAGATACTGGGCCTCGATCGTGACGTGCGGCACCGCTCGAACCTCAACCGGCTCCGGGGTATCGCCGGCCTTCAAGGTCACTTTGGTGCCCACGAATACACCCGGCACCGACTGCCTCTTCTTGTCCTTGCGATCGATCGAACTATCCCGGGGATAATCGCCAGGTTTGACCTGATAGTGTCCCGGCGGAAGAGGTTTCATCTCAAACTCACCCTTTTCGTTCGTAACGGAAGACCTGTTGATCGAATCCGCGACCGGTTCTGTAATCTCCTCGTTGCGATCCTGCGATTCGGCATTCACGAGCAGGCCAGCCACTGGCTTACCCTTCGCATCGAGTACGGTTCCTCGCAGTCGTGGGCCAGTCTTGAGGGTGAAGGTTCCAAGGTCGCCTCGCTTTTCTTGAACCACTGTGGTGGTGGGCACATACTCTTCTGGCAACACCCACATCACACCCCAACCTGGAGAGACCAGTGTGAGCCGGAACTTGCCCTCGGCATCGGTTCGCGTCTCGGCAAACGAGCCATACTCAAAGCTCCCTGGTTTCCGCTTGCTCGTGACCGAATACGCCATGACCTTGACTCCGGCGATCGGTTTGCCTTCTGGGGTCTTCACCACCCCTGTTGCCGCCTTGCCCGGCCGCAACTCGACGTTCTCGAAG
>DASZJS010000002.1:0-5250 GCA_035947935.1 Gemmata sp.
AACTCGCCGATGTCGAAGCCGTCCGGCATTTGTTTCGAGTCACATCGGGACTCGATAGCCTCGTTCTCGGTGAAGGACAGATCGCCGGGCAGGTGAAGGACGCGTTCGAGGAGGCTCAGAAGGCCAGCGCAACAGGTTCACTTCTGAACGTGCTGTTTCCCGCTGCAAGTCGAGTCTCGAAACGTGTACGAACCGAGACGAAGCTTGCCGAGGGCCACGCTTCGGTACCGAGTGCGGCGATGGATCATCTCCGTCTGGTGTTCAACACGTTCACCGACAAGACGGTGTTGGTGATCGGAGCCGGGGAGATGGGACGGTTGACACTCAACCACATCCAGGAACTCCATCCTGCGCGGGTACTGGTGACCAACCGGAGTCTGGAGCGAGCGCAGGCAGCGGCAGCCGAGTATGGCGGCCAATCCGTTCCGTGGGATCAACTCGATGATTTGTTGGTGCAGGCCGATATCGTGTTGAGTGCGGTGGACACTCGTGAGCCGATTGTGATGCGCCGACGATTCGATGAGAAGGTGCGAGCAAAGCGGAGTGGACGGACTTTGGTCGTGTTCGACCTGGCGGTGCCGCGGAACTTTGATCCCCGCCTCCACGATGGCGACCGGGTGAGTGTCTTCAATGTGGATGATCTGCAACGAACGGCGGATCAGTGGGCGGCAGAACGCCGCAAGCACATTCCGGCTGCCGAGGCCATTGTTGCGGGTGAGGTGACGAAGTTCGTTCACGACTGGAACCGACGCAAAGATGGCCCCGTGATTGGCCAGTTGACGGCGGAGGTGGATAAGGTGCGGGAAACGATTGTGATGCCGCTCCTGGAGAAGATGAACGGCAAGCTGACGGATGCGGACAAGGCATACATCGAGGGGGCTTTCCGACTGTTTCAAAACAAACTCTTGCACGGCCCCATCGCGGCATTGCAGGAAGCGAGCCGCACTGGTCACACCGGCCTGCGGGAAGCACTGATGAAGCTGTTTGGGTTGAAGGGGCGCGAGGAATAGCGGAAGATAAACTGCTCAAGGAATGTCGATACGGAATCACCGTAAGAATGTTGATGGAGGAGTAGATGGCCACAGACATCACTGCGTTGGGAGTTGAAATCCCCCCATTGCGAGATGGGGACCGACTGACCCGTGTGGAATTTGAACGGCGGTGGGATGCAATGCCGGAGGTGACCAAGGCCGAACTCATCGATGGAGTGGTTTATATGCCTCCCGCCCTCTCTATCGACCACGGCGCACCTCACTTCGACCTGAGTGGATGGCTTTGGATGTATCGTATCTTGACCCCGGGCGTTGGTGGTGCCGACAACACCAGTATCCGATTCGATGACGACAACATGCTGCAACCGGATGCTCTGCTCAGGATTCTCGAAACCCATACAGGGCAGTGTCGAGTGAGGACCGACCGTTATCTGGAGGGGGGGCCGGAACTGATTGCCGAAATCTCCAACACAACAACAGACGAAGACCTCGGCGCGAAACGCGATCTTTACCGCCGTTTTGGAGTCCAGGAATACATCGTTTGGCGGGTCGCAGCGCGTGCGGTGGACTGGTTCACTCTGCGTGGTGGCTACTACTTCCCACTCGAACCCGGCGCGGACAGTGTAATCCGTAGCGAGGTCTTCCCCGGACTATGGCTCGATCCTGCGGCACTCGTGGCCGGGAACGCAGCGCGACTCCTGGCAGTCGCTCAACTGGGACACGGCAGTCCAGAACACTGCGCGTTCATTGCTGATTTGCAACGGCGGGCGTCGGGGTAGTGACCTCATTCCCTCACTCTTCGTGAACTTCCACCCGCAGCACGTTGCGTCACTCCTTCACCCAAAGTACCAAGCCGATTGTGGCAATTGCACCGCCGTCGTCGAAGTTTCTCCCCCCCTTGTCGTCGAACCGCTTGCCGTAGAAGCCGACTACGAACCCGCCGTCGCCGCTCCGCATCGCCTCCGGTCGCGGCCGGCGGGTCCGTTCGCCGTACCAGTCGCTCGTGTACACATCGTTCGCGTTCAGGCTTTTCGTTCCGATCCGCATGAACGTGAGGCAGAACCCTTCGAGCGCGCCGCCACCCGCGATCATGATGCCGCCGATCGCGTAACCACTCTGAGCCTTCACGGTCGCGATCGGCCCTGGCGTCCGGCCATACGCGGTGCCATACTCCTCGCCTCTCGCGGTCAACCAGATCGGTCGAAGATACGCGATGATGTCGGTGTTGAACACCTTGCCGAAGCCGACATCGAAACCGACCAGGATCGCGCCGTCCTCACGCTGCTCGCGGTAGTCCGTTGTGGCGAAGAAACCGCCAGCGGGCGGCGTCTCCCGCAAGCCCGGTCTTAGGGTCGGGGCCGCTGCGGGACCGCTTGGTTTGGGGGCCGGGCCGCCAAGTTTCAGATTTGGGAGCGTCCCCGGGCCGCCAGGTTTCGGATTTGGGAGCGTCCCCGAGCCGCCAGGCCGGCGTTCGTCCCCGGGATTCTGGTCCTGCTTCTGAGCCGCAGTCATCTTCGCTCCCATCTGCTTCCAGTGTCTAACATGTAGCACAGCAAAGAAAACGAGGAACATCACAATAACGAATGCTATGACCGCTCCGATCATAGGAGAGAGTACGTCTTCTGCAAACTCGTTACGCGCCATGAACTGCCTCAGAGTCGGTGGTTCGTCTGCCGATAACAGCCCTGGACTGGAGCAATGAATGGAGGCTTCGGCATGGACAGGGAGTTTATTTCTCTCAGGTGTGCCAATTCTTCGACGAAAGAGCACTCAATGTCCTGCAAGGAGAAAGACACCAGTTCGCGGCTTGCGAACCACCATTCTTTGAGCAGAAGAACTAATTGACTCTGTTCCTGCTTACCGGCTCGTCTTCCCTCACTCTTCGCGAACGTCCACCCTCAGCACTTCAAAGAGCGGTTGATCCTCGAACAATTCCCATGCCGCAATTCGCTGGTCGGGCGTGATTTCGTCCTGGCAAAGATCCCACCACTCCCGCCAGCGTTCCGGCTGGAAGTTGACGGGCCACGGTAGCGGGGCGTTGAGTTGCTCGATCGCTGTTGCAAACACCTGTTCAGATCGTCTGGCCATCAAAGGGGTGAAAACCTGGAACGGGTTCATCACCGCGCGTGTAGTGGCCGTCAATTCATCCCGAAATGTGTTGGCAGCAGTTCGATCGGCAAATAGCCGAACCGGCACCCGCGAGCCTGTATCAAATCCTTCCCGATTGTGACACACTCGCCCCAGGGTATCAAACGCCCGACGCTGTACCAAAAACGCTGCCCCAGCGTGCCGCGGTACATTGCCCGGGATCGCAGTCACTTCAAAGAACACTATTTCGCGGATTAACTGCTCATCTCTGTCGCGGTTGCCGTACCCAATTCGCCCCGCAAGCCGCAGATAGTAATAACCTCGATAGCGATGATCGCCGGCCTGTCGCGCGCGGTTCAATCGTTCGCACGCAGCGGATGCAGCCCGCGCATTCCGATAGACCCCAACGGGCGTTCCACCCTCACGGTCAGCATCGAGAACGGTGCTATTCCCGTTCGCGAACTGAACTTCCACCACGACCCGGAAGGTCTCTGTCGGCCCTTCTTCAACCACATCGAAGAACCGCACCTTGTCCAGTCCTTGCCAGGCGTGAGCGAGTTCTCCCTCGTTCCAGGTGTGAGCGAAGGCATCCCACCATTCCCGCCAGTCCCGGTGACGGAGTTGATAGATCGGCGGATCGATCCCAGCATCCAGAAGCCAGTCGTGGAGTCGTGGGCCATCGAGCGATGTCTGGAAGTACAGAGTTTCGCCGCCAAAGCGGAAGGGATTTTCGCCTGAGCGTGCCTCGTGTTCCCTGCGGCGGCGATCGTACTCCGCCTCATCGAATGTGTCGTAGCCTGCAACAGGCTCGGCAGTAGGTAGACGACGGGTGTAGTTGTCCCCATGCGGGTTCTGATGCCACCCGAGTCGGCGAACTGTGAACTTGGGATAATTCATGGCCGCACCGGTTGCCCTTACCGCTTCGCGTTCCACTCCAGGTTCGCGTACTTTTGAGCTACAATCTCCGGGATTCGATCTCGTTCCTTTGCCGACCAGTCTCTCGGTTCGATCGTCGCCGCAGCGTCCTTGGCGAAACGCGCTGCCAGTTGTTCGGCCAACTCTTGTGGCGTAAACAGATCGCGGCCCACAAGATCTTCCATCCCCGGTAACATCGGGGCAAACTCACTTCGCCGCAAGAGCAGGCTTCCGTGTTGGAGAATTGCTCCACGGAGTTTTCGCTGCGCACTCCCGGCTACCTTCGATCCATTCAGCAACATATCGCCCGGCGTCTGATGGAGGAAGCAAAGCACTTCCCCCAACTTCTGCTCCTCACCGCACACCACTAACCGGGATGCGACCCCGACATCTCCCAGAACGCTTTGCACGAGATGATGGAACAGGCAGATCCAGGATTCCGCCGATTTCCACTCTGCACCCGGTGGCAATGCAAAGGCATACGTCAGTTCACGATGGTGAACGATTCCCGCTCCGCCTGTCGAACGACGGACCCACGGAAGGGAAGAGAGGTTCGGATGTTGCTCGCGCGCTGCGGCCGGTTGAAAGTACCCGAGCGTGAGGGTGGGCTCTGTCCAGGTGTAGAAGCGGAGTGAAGCGATTCCGCGTTCGGAAGCGGTTTCGAGCATCGCTTCATCCGCGGCCATGTTCGTTGGGCCATCGAGCGAGCCCAGAGGGAGCAAACGAATGTTTGGAGTCATGATGTCATCTTAAGCTTCATCCTCGGTCCCTGGTCATCCTGACGAGGACGAATTTCTTCGCACAAACGATGAACTTTTCTCAAAATCCCGTTTCGATCTTTGCGAACACATAGCTAGAGGATACGATTTCAGTATGATATCAATATGATATCGGAGGATATTAACGTGGACGAACGCGAATTGCGACTGGGTTCAGGGTGGATGGGGCTGGCGTGGGTGCTTGCCTTGTTCGCGGTGATTGTTGGCCTGATCGCACTTGCGGCGAACTGGAACGCACCGCTTCTGGCATGGATGATTGTCCCACTGGTTGTGGTCTTGTTGGTGAGTTTGTTCGGGTTCATCGTGAACGGCCCGAACCAGGCCCGGGTGGTGCAACTGTTTGGAAAGTACATGGGAACGCTTCGTGAAGTGGGGTTCTTCTACGGCAACCCGTTTTACTGGCGGACCCGTGTGAGTATGCGGGTGCGGACGTTCGAGACAGGTATGAGCAGAACGGAAGAGACGAAGGATGCGAT
>DASZJS010000003.1:0-3560 GCA_035947935.1 Gemmata sp.
TCCGGCTCGGCTCGCCGGACCTACGGAAATCAACCGGGCTTTCTGCCACAACCAACTGGTAGATTTCTTCCTGCTCGCCACCCAAGAGTTTCATCGTCCTGCCTCGTTTCATCGGGCTTGCTGCCAATACTTCAGAAGGGAACTCCGCGTCTGAGATGAAGGAGCGAGCTTCAAAGCGACTTCGAGTTCGTCCTGTCCCTTGGCTTGGTTCCCGCTCCCGTTAAGGGCTAATCCGAGGAGGAGATGGGCCCGCGGTTCAAGTGGGTGAATCGCCAGGGCAGCCCGTGCATCGGCCTCAACAGCCCTCCATTGCTTCAAACTTGCGTTGGCGGTTCCCCGGAGCAGTAAATGATCGGGATTTAATGGGTTCATATCAATCAACTTGTTTGCGGTCGCGATCGAGAGTTCATGTTCTCCTGCCGTTTGGGCTACCACCGCAAGTCCCATGAGATAGGTTTCACCATCCGGGCAAAGGCCGGCTGCGTTTTTCGCAGCTTCCAGCGCACGTGTCGTCTCGCTCCGTCCCCGGTACGCCTCAGCGAGTGCCCCCCATACCGGTGCATCACCAGGCCACCGCTCAAGTGCAGAATCGAATTTGGCTTTTGTCAGAGACCATCGTTCAGACGATCCGCCCGGGCTGCCCCGACCGATCTCAAACCCCAGGGCGATTGCCCAGTCGCGCTCGCGCTCTTCCGGAGGGGGAGCATGAGGTCCGGCCCGGTAGAGAACAATCGGAAATTGGCCTGAGAGGAGAATCTGCGAACGAGGGCGGCCATCGTCCGGGCGCTTCATGATCCGATGATCGGTAATAGCGGTGTGCACGATGTTTGAACTGTCTTTTTGGGGCATATGACAGACGATGCAACTGTCGTTCTTCGCCTGCCGCTCGGGGAGCGGTAACGTACACCTCCTCGTGTCGTGGCAACTCACACACCGAGCCCGAAAATACGCCTCGCGACCACCACTCGGCGGCTTGAAGTGCGGATCGTGGCAGTTGGTACACGACAGACTCTCACCATTCGCTGTGATGCACTTGCTTCGCTCCATCTGCTCGAACTGACCGACCGCCTTCCGGTAATCGGCCAACTCAGGATTTGGGATGGCGGTTGTGGCGAACTGATCCCATGGGAGTCCTGGGCGGTACTCTGACAACACCCTCCCACGGCGAGGAATCTGCGCTTGGCCCTGAAGGTGGCACTGTCGGCAGATGTCGCTCTTCAAATCGCTTGGAAGATGCTTGGGGTTGACGATGGAATAGTCGGGGTTTGGGTAGGTGCTTGAGCCCGATCGCTCGGCAACGTGGAGTTCCCCCGGCCCGTGGCACCGCTCGCACCCGATGTTTGCCTGATGCGTAAGGAGCGACTCCGAATATCGGTTGAGGGCATTGGGGATCGCCTCGATCCGATTAACGTGGCAGTGAAAGCAATCGGCAGTTATCGGACGACGACTGTTCGTGCCCAAATCGATCCCGGGCGAAACATCCCAGCGCTGGCCCTCGTGATACCAACTGATTGGAGATTGCCACACGCTTCCCTGATCCACGGACAAGTAGGATCGCCCGTGTGTTCCCGACCCGATAACCAGGTCGATGGGCATAGCGTAGGCTGGTAGTTTGCTCTCATCGGGCGCAATCGCACTCATCCGGTGGACGATTCGATCGCCCTCCTTTTCAACCTGGAGAGTATAACCGGCGACGGTGAACGGGTTATTCGCACCCGCCAAAAGGATGTCGTTTGCGCCCTTGTGACTAACCCACTCGGCGGAGCGACCCATGGGGTGTGCGTGGTACGTCCCGGAGATCGTTGAATGGCATCCCGCACATGATGTATCGCCGAGATACTTCACACCTGGGCGGACATTCTTGAACTGGGTGGGGAAAGTCACACGGGGATCGGGGGTGGGTGGATCCGGTCGCAAGGCACTGGGCGAATCGGAATTTATCGGACGCCGAAGCGCGAACAAGTACCACCCTCCCACACCACTGCTGCAAACGAGCAGGACAATGAGCACGTAACGAGACCGGCGCGCTCGGTCGTATACCCTGGGGAGGACGGTCATTGAACCACCGAATCGTTTCGAGAGCCGGTACGCAAAGTCATGGTCATGTTGTGATGCTACACCGGGAACGCACGGAAATATACTTCGCACGCTCAGGAATGTGACATCATAATGAGGGCGGTTTGGATCCGCTCGAGGAATCATTCAACCAGACCTACTCCTCGGACGGCTGGTCGTACGGATGATGTCACCGAGGGGAGAGAACGGGGAGGTAAGAGGATCGGTCAGCGGGCTCAAATAACGAGTTTGTTTATGATTGAAGTGATTATTCTTAGGATTGAACATATGAAAAAGGGGCTTGTGACACATGACAATTTGTTACAGCGACTGGTGTATAAATCTGTGATTGGGGTGGAAAATGCCTTGTAAAGTGCCAAAATAGATCATCGCAATCTTGTCTGAATACTGACACCGCTGACAACTCTGACAGACACTCCCGACACCTTCAACTCAACGCCCAAGGGCTGCCGACAGTCTGCCCACGCGTGCGCATTAGTACCGCAATTCTACCCCAAACTTGACCGAGGAGACCCACAGGTCTGTTGATGTGGGATTTGAGCCACTCGACGAATCGAGGACATCGCTCATGCGAACGACACGGCTCAGGTATTGCAACGAGTAGCCGACATAGATCCGGGTGTGTTCGCGGATTTGCTTGCCGACGGTCATGTTGAGCGTTGGCAACACCGCGAACCGACTTTGTACATCGGCCAGAGAGGCAAGGCGCGAATAATTCCCCGATGCATCTTCCCCTTCCGCACCAGAAAAGAGACCAGTCGCGGCGACGTTTGTCGTCACCGCTCCGAGCGCCAGCTTCAGTGCTCCATCGGCGTACCAGCCGTTCGACCGGAATTCTCCCGCGATTCCAATTTGGGCACCGTGGAATTGGTTCGACACCGATATCCGGTTCCTGCGGTAATTGTCGCCGTTGCCATCCTCGCTTTCACCGAGGTAGAGTTCGTCCTGAAGATACGCGAACCGATACCCAACCAGAGCATCGAGCCGAAGATTCGAGCTACAGTAAACATTTTCTCGATAATTGATATCCGCGCCCATGAACCAGGTTGAGAGAGTCGAAGGGAAAATCCCCGTGATCGGTGTGCCCTGCGGATACACAATCACCTGCGGAACGGACCGGTTGTGCCCGTCAGGGAACAGCAGGAGCATCCCCGGGGCGAACCCCTCGAATGTCCGGTCGCTCCCTCCCAGAACAAACACACTGGCCTCAATTCCCTGTGTATTGTGATCGTCGAGCCACCCTCCCGCGATCAGTCCGAACCCGCCCTGGAATCTCTCGGGACTCAATCCCCCGACTGGAAGGACCGGGCCAGGAATGCTCTCCCCCGATGCTGTGGGAACGCGCAGTCGCACACTTCCCGTAGCGGCGGGCATCGGTATCCAGGCCAGTTCGAGATCGGGGCTGACCCACCACCGGCCGAGTGGACGACATGCATCGGGGGTCGTGGGGGGAATGGCATCAGGCAGATACAGGTAGTTGTGGT
>DASZJS010000004.1:0-3310 GCA_035947935.1 Gemmata sp.
TACTCGCATATTGAGACACCGCTCCAGGTCGACCCCTTGCCCAGGAACCACATAAACCAGTCGCGCGCCTGTGGTGTCTTCCAAGGCATATGACCGTGGGCCATCAATATTCAAAGCGGATCGCGTCAATTTGCCCGAGGCAATTACACCCGGTTTTAGATTTCCGCCTGCTGGAGGCGATACCAAGCCAACCGTTGGGGTCGGGTTTGCGTTGACTGATTGAGTGGGATTCACAATCGTAGTTCGTGGTGTACTCGCGGTTGTCCCACTGGCACTGGTTCGTTTCTTCTCACGCAGACTGTGGATTCTGGTGTAACACATATTCGCGATGTCGTGGTCGCCACTGGGTTCGTTCATCAATCTGGCAAGCTGGAAATACAGTTTCTCGGCATCATCCGGTCGCCCGTCCTGCTCGGCAGCCTCCGCTTGTGCCCAGAGTGGGTTTTGCACAACGGGTTTCGCCGCGGTCGGCGATGAGCCGATGCTCGTGGGGACCGTCGATGATCCGCTGGCGACTGGGGTTCCAACTGTTGGCAAGGCTGGTGGACCCCCAATAATATTGGGGGTTGTAGTGAAAGGTTGCGGTGGGATGTTGGAGCCCACAGGTGTAATCGCGGCTGGAGGAAACGTGTTGGGCAGTTGCGAGGCTGAACTCTCGCGCACCGTGTATCCGGACACGTTCGCGATTTTGTCCATCCGAACCAGTTGTTTGGGGATGTAACGGAAATCACCCGACGGTGGGATGACAGGATACCACGACTTCCCTTCATACAAAACCTTTTGCCCAACCACCGTGAGGATTGTTCCCGCTGGAATCTTCGTCTGCCGGATGTAGGTCAGAGGCTGAGCAACCCCGATTTGCCCTGGGGCAAGTGTTGTATCATCTTGAACTGTCACGTTCTGAGGTAATGGCTTTGTCGTGTCGAAATCTACGAATTGCATAATTACCCAACTCAGCGAGTAAAGCTTTCCTGGGGCATCCTGGACCGCCAGCCAGCCGTTGGGTTCTTCGTGATCGACCAGAAGCCGATCGCCTTGTCGGAGGGTGGCCGTATCGGGGTACACCTCACTCGGATTCGCGCGGAGTTTGGCTCCGGAGTCGATAACTGTGGCCAGATATGGACCTGACTGTCCGAAAGCGGCTGAGGAAACGCCGACTAAAGTGAACGCGGCTACGAGCGTGAATCGCATGCTGATCTCCGTGAATGCAGCGCACTTTATTCGAGAGTGGCCCATTCCATACCACAGGGCGGAAACTGGTCAAGACCGGTCAGAATTGAAGGTGGGGTGGTTCCTCATCCCTTCCATCTCTTTGCACTGATGACTGGAAATGCACCACCCGTATAACCACTCCATCACTGATTAATGACTTTGCTTGGAGGTTGCGATGCCATCGCCGACTCTGGCTGAACTTGCCAAAATGTTCGACCATTCGCTTCTCCAACCGGTGTTGACCGATGCCGATCTTGATCGCGGGCTTGCTGTGGCCATCGAGTACAACGTCGCATCGGTGTGCATTAAACCCTATGCAGTGCGTCGGGCTTCAAAGCTCCTTGCCGGGACGACAATCGCAGCGAGTACGGTAATCGGATTTCCACACGGCGGCCATCTCACCCGAGTGAAGCTCTACGAGAGCGAGCAAGCGCTCTCAGATGGAGCAACCGAACTGGACATGGTGGTGAATATCGGCAAAGTGCTGTCCGGAGAATGGAACTTCGTTGCCGACGATGTTCGCGCGGTGGTCGAAGTTGCCCACAGAAACGGTGCCAAGGTGAAAGTGATCTTCGAGAACGCCTATTTGAAAGAGGAACACAAGCGCGAACTTTGCCGGATCTGCGGGGAAGTCCGTGCGGACTGGGTGAAAACCAGCACGGGGTATGCGGAATCGGGTGCGACGACTGAGGATCTCAAACTGATGCGCGAGTGTAGCCCTTCCTGGGTGCAAGTAAAAGCCGCTGGCGGCGTGCGGACGTTCGATCGCCTTCTGGAAGTCAGGGCGATTGGTGTTTCCCGTGTGGGAGCGACAGCGACCAAACAAATACTCGACGATGCCAAAATGAAACTGGGGAGCTGAGATGGTCCGATCCAAGCGCCTCCAACTCAACCACTCAGGCGTTCCAGGTTCTTCCGCATCATCGCCGCGATTTCTTGGGCGTCCTCGCCCGGTTGCGATTCCAGGGCTGCTATGACTTTTGCCTGGCGGTCGGGTGAGTGATTCTGGCTCAGCTTCCATTTCCCTTCGAGTCGCATAATCGGGATGCGGAAACCCACAATCCCCGCAAGCAGTTTATCGACTGCTTCCCCGGAGCGTTCGAGTGTCCAGGGGGTCTCGACTCCCGCCTCGAACGTATCAATCGTGTGTCGGAGCAGTTCCAGGAACTCGGTTCGATCTGAAATAATCTCCAACGGTCCATAGGCATGCACGGCAACGTAATTCCACGTTGGGACGACCTGATCCGCCTCGTACCAGCGAGGTGAGACGTAGACGTGCGGACCACTGAAGATCGCGAGAGCTTCACCGTCCACATCCCGCCACTGATCGTTCGCGCGTGCGATGTGGCCGCACAATTGGCCGTAACGCGAGCCATCGCGGACCAGAAGCAAAGGGATATGGCTTGCGATCAGCTTCCCATCGTCATGCTTGGTAACGAGTGTGGCAAAGCTGTTGCATTCCATGAACGAGTGGAGGTCGGGTAAGTCATTTCCTGCAAACGCGGAAGGGACATACACAGCAGGCTACCTCAGTGTTCGGTGTTCGGTGTTCAGCGAAGACATTGGGACTTCCCTTGCGGTGTTTGAAGAATCTAACTGAAAACTGAACACCTGCGTGGGGGCTTTAACGATTCCTTCAAAAAAACTCAAAACGACTGCTGGGGTGATCGCCTTCGAGCGGTTTGGACTGTCCGCGGGGTTGTAATCTTCGCACGGCTGCGGCAGTCAACGAGTGCGGCTTTCGCGGCCAGCAATCGTTTGACCAGTTCCCATCCCGGGTGCATGTTACAGCGTTCGAGTATTGCGCACATTCCCACGTACAAGGAGGTCTGACGTGAAAGTGCGTGCCCTGTTTTCACTCGCCGCGGCTACTGGGTTCTGGTTCTCCGGACCAGCGATTGCACAACAACCGAATAAGCTTCCCACAGCCGCCGCCAATCCGAATCAAACTCTGGCCGATAATGTCGTTTTCCGGCTCCGCGCCACGAGTGTAGCGACTGGTGCTGATCTGGCCGTTGTCGCTCAGGACGGGACTGTCACCTTGACAGGGACAGTCAGGGATGCTGCTCAGAAAGAGCGGATCATTCGCGAAGTCCGA
>DASZJS010000005.1:0-1808 GCA_035947935.1 Gemmata sp.
ATGATTCGATGATGGGAAACATCGTGCCGTTGGAGAGATTGCCATTGTGGGCGATGGCCAGGACCTCGCCACCGGTCTTCTGTTCGTAGGCGGCCATCCACTTCCATAGCTCGCGAGGATTGTTATTCCCATAGGGAGGGGTCGTGGTGTAGGGTTCGACAAGGCTGGCCTTCGCTGCATCGTCGCGGAAGATGACGTTGCGGTGCAGGTTGTTGCCATTGGCGAGCGAAGTCCATTCGTAGCCGATAAAAGCCGTAAAGCGGCCCGGGGCGTTTGCCTCTTCCGCCGCCTTGAGGATGGTCTCCCACGTCGAGCGATAACCTTGCGTGCCCGGCGCATAGACGAGCGCTTCGGGGAATTTTCCCTGCGAAAAGGAGCCGATAATCTCTAAAGCCGCCTGTCCGCCGTTGCCGGATTGGATCATGTCGTACCAGCGGCGTCCGGTCGGATCGGCGAGCAGTTTGGGTTTCCCGGCAAACAAATCGGTGATGAAACCCATATTGTCCGAGTGATCGGTAACGACCAGAAAATCCAAGGCACGAGAAAGTTTAACCGGCTGGCCGCTCGATGCCATGATTTGTTCGCCCTTCGCGAAGCGATACGCGTCGCGCGGGCCCAGCCGGCACCCAGCTGCACCTGCGTCAAGCGAGATGGCGGTGTGCAAGTGTGTGTCACCCCAGTAGACTCGCTCCGGGAAATGCCGATCGGCATAGGGCGAATACGGTGGTTTCTTGGGGAAAACATTTTGAAGGTCCTGAGGCGGCGGTGCAGGTTCTTGCGCGACGGCGTATGCTGGGGCAAATTGTGCGACGAGCAGACCCAGAATTAGTCCAAGCGTTCCCACCAGTGTTTCGTTTTTCATGAGAATCCTCCTTCCGGCTTCTAAAACGTTTCCAGAAACGAATGCGTTGGATTCTACTCTACGCGTCAGACAAAAGCTTGCTACTCCTCGCAAGTCCCGTTGCCGGACAAATGCGGACCATTGGGTTGTGGGAAACCCAGCAAGGTCGTGGGCGAATAGTCGGCAACTCGGAAGTTATCGGAGCCGTGCTCGGATAGCGATCGTCTCAAATGGTGAAGCCAAGGCGAACAGACGGGTAGAGTCGAGAACAGGCGCAGTGGCTTTAGCCTCCCGGTGGCTATTGGGATGCTTTCGCATGGTCCGCCTCAATCCGGTTTGGCGTAACTCTGTTTCCTGTTCCCGCTCATCGAACCGAACAGGCGCGTTTCACGCATTCGGCTCTCGGAGAAAGTGTCACGAGGTCGCCCACGGAAAGCTGATTGTTCGCATACTAAGCTGGACGAGCCCAAGCTTCTGATGAAGGGCGGCTTCCGGATACCGTTTGGTCGCCGGCCATCGCAGCTTGTGCTTGGCACACAGCCACTGGCGCAGCCGTCGACGAGCATGTCGTTCTATAGCTCGATAGGCATGACTGATTGGTGCAGCACTCGCTGCCCCGGCCGCATTTGACCGGTGACGATGGCGCGCCGGAACCACTCGTACAGCTGGCGATGCATGGGACTCTTCGCGCGGGAGTCGACCGTAATTGGCGGGAAGAACGTGGCGGGAACGCGTTTCATTCCACGGCAACTCTGAAGTGGTTATATCGTAACACACTAAAGTGGCTATTGTGGGAGACCACTGAGTGGGCTTAGTTTTGTCTAAGAGTCACGAAGGATCGGACAGATTTATTAAGGAGGCGGTAATGAACCCGCTCAAACATATTCGAACTTATTTTCTCCTGTGCAGCGCGGTTGCCGTTTTGCAGCCTCTCCATGGCCTCGCACAGCAGACTGCGGACGCCTCG
>DASZJS010000006.1:0-10151 GCA_035947935.1 Gemmata sp.
GCTTCACTGAAATCAGCAATCGTTTTCCGCCAGAGAACCACGGCTTGTGTTCTGTCTGGTTGAGATCAACTCTGCGTTGGTGTTGTTGCAATATCCGGGTCTGTGGTCACCGCTCCCATGATCCATCGGTTCACATCGCGGAGCATGTCCGGGTGGATGCGGTGCGTTGTCGGATAGGATGTCAATTGCACATCGGCACCCGCAGAGTACAGCAAGCGGTAAGCTTGACGTGCGGTTGAGAGCGGCGAGACCGGGTTATTGATCCCATGGCCGATGAACACCCGCAACCCACGAACCGCCTTCAGACGGGATAGCGGGCGGGTGGCCGATGTTGGCATTCGACCATTCAGAGCCACCACTCCAGCGACATCGTTCGCCATCGCCAACCCAAGCCGGTAGGCCACAGTTGCACCAGCTCCCACTCCCACCAGGTAGACCCGCTCGGAGTGGACGTGGTATTCGCGGCGGGCGTGGGCCACAGTCGCGAGAAGGAATTCATCGGCCTGGTGGTTCGGTTCGCCCCAGCCAAACCCCGACCGACCAGTCGCTCCCGGACCAAGCGGAATTGGGCCACGGGGGCACGCAGCGATGTAATTTCGCCGACTGAGACCCGGGACCAACCGGGCCGCGGCATCCTCGTCTCCCCCATCACCGTGGAAGAGTACCACCAAAGGGTAAGCGTACTTAGGCTGGTAGTCGGCTGGCAGAAACAGCCGAACGGGCCGATCCGGGTCCGACGGGAGGTGGGTGGTCGTGAACCCCTCGGTCGGTCGGTCGTCTCGCCGGGTGGTCGTGAAATCCGGCATGGCAAATCCGTGGTCCGGTGAATTTCGGGGACCCTGAACTGGCTCGACAGGGCTTCCGAGCTGTGGGCAGGGTCAGGAGTCGGCTATCGGAGACCTGTGAGTCAGTCGCGACAACTCTACGTTGGCCCCCGAACACATTCAAGGCAACGCTGATTGGGCTTTAGCCAAAATCGCCCAATTTGCTGAACTCATGCGCGATTGCTCCGATTGGGTCATATGCAGTGGAATAGCGAATTTGGGTCAGGTCAACAGGTCGCGTGGGTCGGGAAATAAATTCTGGCACTCCAACCCCTGCGCTACACCGCGTATTCGTCTTACCCCCGAAACACGTCACAACCGGACTGAGCAAGGAGAAACGACGAGGACAAATCAAACCTGATTTGAACGAGATCGCTGAATCGAGCGATTTGTCGCTTCTCTATTGCCTCCTGTCGGATTCATCCTTCACTCTCCCAAAAGCCCCTTTGCTTCGAGGTAATTCAAAACAAGGGCCACGCCCTCCGCAACAGAGCCTGTTGTCGCATCGAAGGTCAGTTCCGGGGCAACCGGAGCCTCATAAGGATCATCCACACCTGTGAACCCCATTCCCTTGCCCGCAGCGACGGCGTCCCTGGCTTGTTTGTAGAGCCCCTTGGGATCGCGCTGTTCGCAGCAACCGATTGGTGTGTTGACGTAAATTTCAATGAACGGGATCGCTCCACCCTTGTTTTGCTCGTGGATTTTTCGGGCCGCATCGCGATCTTTTCGGTACGGCGAAATAAAACTGGTCAGGGCAAAAAGGCCAGCATCCGCGAACAGCCTGGCGACCTCTCCGATGCGGCGAATATTCTCCTCTCGGTCGGCTGGGCTGAATCCAAGACCGAAACGCTTTGCCTGCTCTTCCGCCAATCCACGTGTGTCCATAAGAATTTTGGGGCCAGCATTCAACCCGAATCGGATATTGTCGCCATCCAGGACGTAAGCGCTGTGGCCGCGCTGAATCAAAACCTGCTCCACAGCTACGGCAAGGGTGCTTTTCCCGGACCCACTCAGCCCAGTAAACCAGAGTGTTGCACCGGTCTGCTTGAGGAGCGCCTTTCGCTCCTCTCGCGTGACTGTTCCGGGGTGGTAGTAAACCTGCGTTGGCTTGATGTCGGACATGGTTTCTGTGGTTTGTGGCGTTGTGAGGTTAGGGTTGTAGTTTGTCAGACAGCGATGTGCTGTTGTACCGGCTGGCGAGGTCACTCGCCAGCCTGGGACTTCGTCCCGGGTTCTGGAAACACCTCAATCGGCCGTTGTTCTATCGTCCCTACCATCGCTGAACTACCACATAACACCCTCCCCGAGGGACTCATGGGCCGGCCACCGTGAACTCGATTGGTTTGGTCTTTACGACCCTTCGGCTCAGGAGATCCTGGATTTTCATGGAAACCGTATACACCCCAGGAGGGGGTGGTACCGGGAACCCATAAAGAATGTGAAAATCGTGGATCGGTGTGCGAGTGGGGATGTTCTTCTCGTACTGGATCACGGGTATCAGCCGCCGTGGATCTTCAAGGCTCGGCTGATCGACCAACTTTTCGTGTGCATCCCGGATCTCGACGGTCACCCGAGCATGGATCAGGAATGCTTCACCGTGTGGGCCAACTGCTGGCTGACTGGCCAGGTTTCGAACTTCGACATACAGTTGGGCCTGATCGTTCGCGTGATACGGTTGGCCCTTGGGCCGTGGGTCGTACCTCCCATACCCGAACACTGTCGTGCAGAGCGTAGCAACCTCCAGCCGGAGACCTGCCAAGGGCTCAATTCTTGCGGCAGCGCTTCGTAGCTGGTCGGCCAGGACTGCGGTTGTAGTTGGGTCCGCATTCATGTCCAAGGTTGCCCCTTGGGCCAACACGGGCAGTACCGCCAGCATGAGTTCCTGGTTTGGCTTGTCGAGCGATGAGAGGAATTCGATCGCCTGACCCGGCCGTCCTGCGGCATACGCCCGGACGGCGGCCACCAGAGGCAATTCCGGCAACGGAGTCGGTTGAGTTGGACCAACCAGCAATTCAGGAGGGTGACCACTGGCCGGTTGTACTTCGGGTTGAGCGCCATTCGTTTGTTGTGGGGTCGTCGTATCCTTGGAGTTTAGCTTCGGAATGACAACGCCGGGACGGGACAGCAGTTCCGCAAACTGAGTCCTGCGGATTGGGTCGGTCGTCTGGGTTGAGGATGGTTTGCTAGCTTGGTCCGGCTGGGGTGTGGAGGGTGGCGCATCGATGTGAAGACAAGCCGGTAGCAGCAAAGCCCCAGCGAAAACCAGAAGCGGCCGACAGTGGGCGGTCATCCGTGACCCTCGGGCCGAGAGCGACACCCGCGGGCGATGCGGGTCAGGGGCTGTCATAACCGTCTTGAGGTGCCGCGCCAAGAGAAAGACGCCAGACGATCCGTGCCATTTGGTGAGCGAGTTTGGGGGATTGGGGCAGGGTTCCAATATGCGATACCGCAGTCATCGCGCGAAGCACGATGACCACTATCCCGACATCACCGGAACTATCCTTCATGCAGTGTGGAATAAGGGTTGCTACTGGGTATGCAGTCCGAAGGATTGTAAATCCATCGTCTCTCCACCCGCGCGAAGTAACTTCTCTCTCTGTCCACGCGTGCACGCGTGGGCGGACCGTCATCAGTTCGGGCGCATTGAAGGTGTTAGGAGTGTCTGTCAGGCTTCGTCATGTTTTGTCATGTTTTTTCGGCCTCTTTGATCACGACCATCCGCAGAAATAATCACTTCAATCATAAATAAAATAATAATTATATTTATTTGACTGATCTTCACCCTATTCATATGTCTGCCCTGCGGCCTCATTCCAACTTCTGTACACGCACGGAAAAAGGATTGGAGCATCAGGAATTTCGCCAACCACATAACTTCTGGCTTATCTGAATCCAATTTCCCTTGCCGACCATCGAATAATGTCATGGGGAGAGTGCGAACCCAGGAGGTGAATGTTCCATGTTCCAATCATTGAAACTGGGAAAATTCTTCGGCATCGACCTTTATGTCCACACAACATTCTGGTTGCTGCCGTTGTTTGTTTTGTTTGGTGACTTGATGTCCGGCGGTGGATTCGATCGTGTCGCCTTCGACATTATGTTCATCTTTGCCGTGTTCGGTTGCATTGTGTTGCACGAGGTCGGACATGCCCTGGCGGCGAGAGCATACGGCATCGGCACTCGCGACATCACTCTATATCCAATTGGCGGTGCAGCCTCGCTCGAACGGATGCCCGAAAAACCTGGCCGGGAGATCGCAATCGCCTTGGCTGGCCCCGCAGTCAACGTTGTGATCGCGGCGGCACTCTTTCTAGGGTTGCTGGCAGGTTCTACACTCATACCAGCTTCGAGTACGAGTGATCCATTGGAGCTATTCGCGACGAATGTTCTGATGGCGAACCTGTTCCTGTGTGGTTTCAACTTGCTTCCGGCGTTCCCGATGGATGGGGGACGAGTATTGCGCGCACTCCTTGCAATCCGAATGACGCGACTGCGGGCAACGGAAATCGCGGTCGGAGTGGGGACCGTTGTTGCGGGTGTGTTCCTGGTGATCGGTCTGTTGGACAGGCAACTTGGTTTGATGGTTCTAGCAGTGGCGGTTTACCTGTTGGGTCAGGCCGAACTCGCAATGGTTCGGGTGCGAGAAGCAGGACGGGGGTTGCGCGAACGAATCGGGAGGGGGTTCGTCCCACCCGAGGACGAACCTGCCCCAACACCAGACGGACCACCATCGCCGGGGTTCAGTGGACTGGCCTGGGATGCAACTCGCCGCGTGTGGGTCGAGTGGAGGAATGGTGTTGCAGTGGGAGCTATCCCGTCTGGAAGATGAACGGTCTCAACGGTGGAGTAATGAAGAGGCGGGCAACCTCCATAGAGAAACCGGCCAGTGATGGGCTGACAAATCGTGTCAGTGTTTCATCACTGGTTCCGGTCCTACTACGAGGTATTCGGTCGGTATGGTCCAAACTTCGGGAACTCCCTTCTCGAACGTCCCAAACCAGACGCCGGTGTGATCCTCCATATCACCGGGTAGTTCCTCTCCGGTCATCACAACGATGGCCAGCTTATTGTCGATCGTAACGAAATCGCCCTTCTTGAACATGCCGGAATACCTCTCGTAAACGCCACGTCAATACCCAGAGTAGACTGTGAAAGTCCTTCCATCGAACTGAAACCTACCAGCAGCCATCCAAGGAAACCAGAACACGCACGTCTGTCGCTCGCTGGAATCCTTCGAGCCACTGGTATCCCACAGCCTCATCGCTACAGAAAGGCTTAATCAATAAGGCGACATCATCCCAACTGTCACGAGTCAGCACCCAGAAAAAGACGTTTTCTCCTTTGCGAACGATTCCCTCGTCACGCCGACCCGCTTGGGTAATCAGGCAACAGCCACCGAGAGGTTCAACGCCGGGAAGTTCGGTGAGCAAGACTTCGGCAACATTTCCATTTGCCAATTGCTCAAAGGCTTGTCGAAATTGCTCGAACACATCTGGTTCATTGCCATAAATGCGGATCAAAGGGCAATCGGCAGAGCCATGCTCCAAAACCTTGATTTTCATGGTTGTTGCTTCGCAAGCGTATTCTTTTTGCGGTTGGCGAGTAGCTTCTCTTGCCCTTCAAGAAACTCTTGCCACTTTGCCACCGCGATGTACTCGGTGCCCATGTTGACAAAGAGAACGGTTCGGCCCCACCGCCCATCACTCCCCAAAGCACGCTGAGCATGAACAGGACAAACTCGCCAGCGTTTCCTCATCCAACGCATCGTAGTTGCCCTCAAGGAGAACGCGCCTGGCATCGACCTGTCTAAACACTATCTCCGCAACACGCGGCCCAACTGAACCATTATGCCGCAAATACACAAAAGGCTGATCGCCAAGGCGAGGAACGCCGCGGCTCGACCTTTCGCCGGCCCTCGCCGAAAGCTGGCAATGGCCGCTGCCAAACCAAGCGTCATGGCGATGGCCCAGCCAAACTCTGCGAAAAGAAAGGTTTCCGGGGATGCTGCAAAGCCTGATGAGCCTGGCCAAACGCAAGACCCCAGAGCGAGGAAGAACGCCACCACAACAAGGGCAGACCATCCTGATGGGGTTGGGGCACCACGCTTGTTCGGCATATGTTATTCCTCGCCACGAGCTGATTAGGCATTCGACCGTGGCCTGAATCTCCTTTTCGGCCACTCTGAGGCAGACGCTCAGTTTTCGTGTTCCAGCAATTCCCACTGCCTTCCACTATACTCAGCACGGTATCCCCCCGTCGGGGTGTTCGGCGATGAGTACCACCGATGAAGCTGGTCTACAGCCACCGGTACAACATCGGCTTCCTCGGTCTCGAACGCCTGCACCCGTTCGACTCGCGGAAGTACGGACGGGCGTGGCGGGCGATCGGGCGGGAGACCCGGCTTCTACGCAACTGGGCGTGGGTGGGGGTGCCGCGGCCAGCGTCCTTCGCGGACCTCGCGGCCATCCACGACCCGGCTTATTTGGACCGGCTCCGCGACTCGCAGGAACTGGCGCGGGCTCTGGAGTTGCCGTTCGTCCGAAGGCTGCCGGGTTGGGCAGTGAGGTGGGCGATCTTACGGCCCATGCGGTGGGGAGTGGCAGGCTCCCTCATCGCCGCCCGCGAGGCAATGGTCGCAGGGCTGGCGGTCAACCTGTCCGGCGGATACCACCACGCCAAGCCGGACCACGGCGAAGGGTTCTGCGTTTTTAACGATGTGGCCTACTTGGTCCACGGGTTGCGAGCCGAAGGGCGGCTGGCGGCGGACGATCGGGTGGCATACATCGACCTCGACGCCCATCAAGGGAATGGTGTGTGCCACCATTTTCGCTCGGATCGTCGGGTGTTCGTGTACGATGCTTTCAACCCGCGCATCTACCCGGCTTACGACCGGGACGCCCGGGACCGGATCGACTGTCCGGTGCCACTGCCTGCGAATTGCACGGGGGCGGAATACCTGCGGCTGCTGGCAGAGTCGCTGCCGGGGTTCCTCGATTCGGTCAGGCGCAACGGGCGGGTTGGGCTAGCAGTCTACAACGCCGGCACCGACGTGTTCGAGGGTGATGGCCTCGGTGGACTGAAGGTATCGGCCGCCGATGTGCTGAAGCGCGACCTATACGTGATCGAACAACTCCGGAACCGGGGTATCCCTGTCGTCATGCTGCTGAGTGGCGGGTACAGCCGGAAGAGTTATCGGTTGGTGGCGAACACTGTGATCGAACTCCTCCGGCGCTACATGAACGACCCGGTGCGGCCATCTCGCCCGGAATGAGGAGAGCACATCAATCAAACCCGCTCTCTTGTGTTCTACTTCTTTGCGGATGCTTTCTTTGTTGGCTTCGCGCCCTTCTTGGATGCTGAGGACTTTGCCGATGAAGTGGGCTTCGCTTTTGTGGTTTTCTTCGCAGTAACTTTCGACACTGCTTTCTTGACCGTCTTAAAGGTGTCTGGAATTTGTTTCTTAATGGAATCCACCTTCGCGCCCGAGCCGGCGATCCCACCAATGACGGCACCGACTGCTGCTCCCAGTGGGCCAAGCACCGACCCCGCAGCAGCCCCAGCAGCCGCACCTCCGGCAGCACCTAATGCTGAGGTCTCAGACTTATCGGATTTGTTTGGCTTCGCCATCGTATACTCCAAATTGAGAGCCGTTCTAAGTTGCTCGACCGCTCTCTGGGCGCGCAACAGATGTGGAGGATGGGCAACTTCTGTGCCGGATACCCCCCCAGATGGATGTATCATGACCGGGGTTGGCGAAACCGAAAGCTCTGTAACAAACAGAAGGAGCCGGGGAAGAACCCGGCTCCCGCAACAGACTTCTGGATTCACGAATCACGAATCACATAACTGGAGCCGTTGTTCGAGTATATCCGCCATGTCGGGAGATGATGTCTCGGGCATCATCTCCATACCCGCACTCGACCGTTAGTAAGAAACGACCTGATTTCACTTCACCTTCGTAATACTTCGCGTCTTCTTCTGGGATGCCCCAACCGATTAAGGCACCTGTGACGCCAGCGATAGCTGCCCCGCCCGCTGCGTTGAGCAGAATAGTGCCCAGTGTTCCAATCGCCAGCACTGGGCCAATCACAGGGATCACGCCCATCAGTATCCCAGCCCCAACTCCAGCACCAACTGCCGCTCCGGTGGCCGCCCCGATCGCAGCGCCTTCTCCCGCATTATTTTGCTTCGTCCCGGAACCATCGGTTTTCACAGTTTTGCCGCTGGCGTTCTTTGCAACAAGCCCTATCTGATCGTCCCGATATCCGGCTTTCTTCAGCTCGGCAATGGCCTTGTCAGCGGCCGCATGGGTTTTGAAGACAGCGACCGTTGTCGTGCATTTGGTCGTGGTCATGGTTCATTTCTCCCTCGGAAAGGTTCCGGTCGAATTGGCCGGAACCGTACACCGTTGCACTACCCATGCCAAACCATGTTCTGCGGCACCAATCCATTCCATAAGACCCACTAACGACCGTTTAGACTGGATTTCCGTGGGTTGAGGGCGTTGCCTACGAACTGCTGACGGAATATCTTCGGCAACTGTCCGTCGTTCTTCATTCCGAGGTGCCGATGTCCGCATCAATCCGCCCGGCCGAGTGGGCCGACCGGCTTGCAAAGCTCTACACCCCCGTTGTGGCCGATGTGTTGGACAAGCTTGGCTTCCGTAATCAAACCATGCATCCGTGCATTCGTCCATTATGGACCGAGGCGAAGGCTGCCGGGTTCGCATTGACTGTGCAAACCGTTCCCGCACGAGAAATTGCCCCCGCGAACCCCTACGCTGGGGAATTGGCTGCGGTCGATTCACTCTCAGCGGGCGATGTGCTGGTGGTGTCCGAATCGGCCTGGAGTTTCTGGGGTGAACTGCTTTCGACTGCTGCGAACTACCGCGGTTGCCGTGGTGTGATTCTCGATGGTCCTACCCGCGACTCACCCGCAATCCGGAAGATGGGCTTTCCGGTGTTTCACGTTGGGTTCCACCCGGCGGACAGCCTGGGGCGGCTGGATGTTGTCGCACACAACATACCCATCCAAAGCGGTGGCGTTCTCACCTACCCCGGCGACCTCGTGCTGGCCGATCACGATGGGGTTGTGGTGGTGCCATATGCCGTAGCGGAAGAAACCCTTCGTCTCGCGGAAGAGAAAGTCCGCGGCGAAAACCTCGTCCGTAAGGCTCTCGCGGACGGAATGCCCACGACGGAGGCGTTCGCGAAGTTCGGCATTCTGTGAAGAGATCCCGAAATCTCATGTCAGACGGCGGGATTCCCGTTCGATCGAAGCGAATACAAACGCCAGCATCGACGCAATCGGTCGATCATCCCTAACGGCACCATCCAACTCCGCCGTGTGCGGTATGCCAAGAGCGGCAAGCTTTTCGTGTAAGCGGTCGTTACCGCGATACCACGCATCTCCTGGAGAACACGCAAACCAGATTTGCGGGCAGTCGTGCGGTGGAATGTGGAGAATGGCGGTATCCTGACGGCATTGTTCGCGACTGGAATACATGCCATCCAGCGGCGTACCCTGACCGTAGCGTTCGTGGAAGTCGAACGCCCCGGCTATGCTCGCAACGACCGGGAACCGCTCGGGATACTTGAACCCAAGCCGCACCGCTCCTTGTCCACCCATTCCGGTCCCGGCTACTCCGACCGATCGCTTGCCGAGTTTCCAGGTCGATTCGATCCACGGTACGACATTATCGCGGAGATGATGTTCGGCGGTGAGTTGTGTGTCGAATTCGGTGCAGATACGATCGACCCACCACGACAGGGGAGCATGAGGAGCAATGCATCGAAGCCGGCGCGTGCGGAGTTCGCTTGTGAATGAGGAGTCAGTCGCGGGAGTTTCGCCGCTCTCGGGGTGAAGGTAGAGCAGCGCGAATGGAAGAGAATGGGGCGGATCGAAGACATCGGCCGGTTTCCCGCCGATTGCAACGCGAGTCCAACCGGAAAACATTGTCTTCTTTCAAGTCTGGTTCAAAGAGCAAAGAAAGTAGGTTGGCTGTGCCCAACTGTTGGGCCCAGCCAACCTACTTTGCCTCACTTCGACTAGGGATCAAGCCGTGCCTTCTTGAGCTTTTCGCTTACCTTCCGGCGGCGCTCGCCGTCTCTGTTCGAAATATCCTCCATTTTGAGAGCCTTCTCCCAGGCCGCGATCGCGTCTTTCTTTTGGCCGAGGGCCAAATAACAATCACCGAGGTGATCCCAGATCTCCAGGTGGTTGCCTTCTTCTTCATCCGCCGATGCCTTCTTGAGTGGCTCCAGAGCCTCCTTGTACTTCTTTTGCTTGTAGAAGACCCAGCCCAGGCTGTCGAGGTAGGCCGCATTC
>DASZJS010000007.1:0-11680 GCA_035947935.1 Gemmata sp.
ATCGAGGAGTCGTTCGTCAACCGCACCAATGCCGTTCTCGAAGGCGTCTTCTATTTCCCACTGCCTCAGGACGCATCGATCTCTGGGTTCGGAATGTGGATTGGCGATCAACTCGTGGAGGCCGATGTTGTCGAGAAGCAGCGTGCCCGCGAAATCTATGAGACGATCCTGCGTGAGAAACGCGATCCCGGTTTACTCGAATGGTCGGGCGGCAACATCTTCAAGGCCCGTGTCTTCCCGATCCCCGCTCGCGGCGAGAAACGGATCAAAATCAGCTACACACAGGTGCTGCCGCTCCAAGGCAATCTCTATCGCTACAGCTACGGTTTGCAAAGCGAACTGCTCAAACAGCATCCCCTACGCGATCTCAAGATCGATCTCAAAGTGAACTCAGCGGTACCTCTCAAGAGTGTGTCATCCCCCACCCATCCAGCCCGGATCGACAAGACCGAGCATTCCGGCCACATTGAGTTCTCCGCCCAGGAATACGCGCCGACACGCGATTTCGAGGCTGTTATTGAAGTTGAAAGCCGACAATCCGATGTCATCGTCATCCCACATCGCCGGGGAGATGATGGATACTTCATGGTCCAGCTCACGCCCCCTGGTTCATCTGGCGACTGGGAACGACCCCTCATCCCCAACGGAGAACCACTCCGCCTTTTGCTACTTGCCGACACATCCGCATCGATGGACCAAGCCCAGCGCGCAACACAGAACGCCGTCCTCTCATCATTGCTGAGTTCACTCACGCCGAAGGACTTCGTTAACGTCGCGGCGTGCGATGTCAATTGCGACTGGATCTTTGAGAAGCCTGTCGCCGCGACATCGGCCAACATCGCCACCATTCGCGAGGTTCTGGCCAAACGTACCTCTCTGGGGTGGACCGACCTCGACAAGGCATTCGCCTCGGCGATGACGATGAGCGATCCAGGGACGCACGTCATCTACATAGGCGATGGTATCGTCACGACCGGCAATGCGGACCCAGTCGCATTCGCCAAGCGACTGCATCGGCTCTACGAGGGGAAGGCCGGAACCTTCCACGCCGTGACCGTTGGTAGTAGTTACGAATCGGTTGTCTTGAAGGCCATTGCCTCCCTCGGTGGCGGTTCGGTGCGGCGAGTTACCGGCGAACAAGGCCCACAAGCCATCGCCCTGTCGCTCCTCAACGAGATCGCCACCCCGAGTCTGCGTAATCTCAAGGTTGAGTTCAAGGGGCTTCGCACCGCCCGCGTCTATCCGGAAGAACTCCCCAACGTCGCGGCCGGATCGCAGCAGATTCTACTGGGCCGGTATCTCCCCGAAGGTAAAGATCAGACAGGCGAGATCGTCGTCACGGGAACGCTCGGCAACAAAGAGGTTCGCTTCACATCAAAGGTGACTCTCAAGGATGCCGAGGCGGGCAACTCGTTCATTCCGCGTCTCTGGGCCAGGATGCACCTCGACAAGTTACTCGAACAGGGCACTTCGGACGTCGTGAAACAGGACATCATCGCCCTCTCCGAGGAATATAAGATCATCACGCCTTACACATCGTTCCTCGTTCTGGAGAGCGATGCCGACCGCGAGCGGTTTGCCGTAAAACGCCGCTTCCAGATGCGCGATGCCGAGAAATACTTTGCTGATGGTCGCGACAATGCTTCCTTCGAGTTGAAGCAAAAACAGATGAAGCAAGCTGGCGACTATCGCACCGCATTACGGCGAATGGTGATCGAGCAACTCACGGGTTTGGGACGAGACGCGCGGATGTTCCAGTTTCGGGGACGATCGTCGGGGGGGCGTGGCTCTTCGGCCCTTGGTCGTGACGGAGTCGAATTTTTCTGGTCGGAATCAGGCCCTGAAGACTTTTCCCGCCTTGGCCTCCAGGATAGCTCAGAAGCGGATTTCAAAGGACGCTCAATTGGGGGCATGGCAGGGGTGACTTCCGGACTGGATGAGTTTCCTATTAGTGGTAAGAAGCTCGGTGAGTTAGGCGATCTTACCGGAGAGCGGGGAATCGACGGCCAGTACGAGCACCTCAAGAGTGAGATTGATGTTGCCCTGGCTCCAGAGCTCCCTGCGTTCCCCAATTCCGCGGCATCCACTCCGATGTCACTCGACTTTCTTGAGCGTGGGAGAACCTTCGGTCGGCAACCTCTCGGTAGTGACTGGGGATCTTTCGACGGCGATGAGGCCGCCCTCCTTGAAGATCGGCCACCCGATTATAGGGGAGAGTACAGCCGCCGATCCCCTTACTCCAACACCCGTTCTCGCTCATCGAGTCTGCAATGGATCGGTCCACTCTTCCCCTCGCTCTCGCCTCCAGCCAAGCAACCCAAGGAACCAAAATCAACGTGGCCTGACCCCGCGCTGGCTTTGTCGCGCAGTCTGCTGCGTGGGGAGAAGCTCACACAGCAGAAGGGTGGAGTCATTCTCGTCCGCCAATCCGACACGTTCGATGGTCGCCGCAACGAGCTTGCTTCACGCAACAAACGGCTGGAATTGGTTTCACCGACAGCGTGGCTAGGACGCACAATGCCGGAGGGTGGTCCGATAACGGTTTCCTGGTGCAACGCCAAGGAGTTCGGTTCCTACAACACCGCATTCCTCCTCGGCCGTGTGCGTGAGTCGAACAAGTTCGATCTCCAACAGCTACCGCTGGAACTTGTCGATGGTTCTCTGACGCCGCTACACATCGCTCATGCAGGCAACACAGCCACAATCGAGGCGATCAACAAGGATCGCGCGCTCTTGATCCTCCAGTATCGGGACAGATCGGATTACGAAATTCGCTTCCTCATCGACGTAAATCGCCACGTACTTCTCAACATCGAATACCGGTTCATGAACAAGGTGACCAACACGACGAAGTTCGACGATTTTGTCGAAGTAGCAGGTTCGTGGTGGGCGCAACGCATCGAGACACTCGGCGACAAAGGTCAAAGGCTCACTCTGACAACACAGACCATCTCCGAAGTCCCCGCTGAAGAGTTCGCCAAGCGGATGACCCAGGAGTTGACCGGCAAGAACAAGGTCCTCTTCCTCAGTCAACCACAACCACGGCTTGCCGATGCCAAGGCAGCCGCCCTGGCTGGAAAGGCGACGTTCGACCAGCGAGCCCTTTTGACGCTCCACTTCGCCGCGACCCAACAATGGGCTCGGGCGCTGGAGCATCTCCAGGAGTGCGAGCGACTCTCCGCCGGAAAGCAGGGAATGCGCTGGCTTCGATACACATTCCTTTTTGCCAGTCGTCGGCATGAGGAATTGCGCAAACTTCTCTTGGCCGAGGCTGTGGCTCTTGCTGAAACCAACGATCCTGATGCGCGTGCTAACGACTACTTCCTGGCCAAATATCTGTTCAATCAAGCCGGGCAGACTTTGGAAACGAACGAAAAGCTTACGCTCAGCGACAGCCTGGAGAAGATTTACTCACGTCAATCCGCGCACCTCCAGGCGATGAAAACCTGGCGGAGTCAGCGCGTGTCACTCCTTCAGCAGGCTGGGCAATCCGACAAGGTGTTACTGCTTTCCAAGGCCCTGGCAGTCGATTATCCGCGCGATTACTACCTCCAATACCAGTACGCCCAGAACCTCGCGAACTCTGGCGATTATGCCGCTGCCTATGCGTGGCTGGACCATGTCCTCGCACCTGAAGCGAAGTGGGAACCCTCCGAAGAGGAATCGCTCCGCAACCAATTCACGGGGTTCCTCCAACAACAGGGGCGTTATCGTGAAATGGCCGATTATCTAGCCGCTTGGATCAAGCGAAGCCCGGAAACCACACAACCTTACACCCAGTATCTATCTGCTCTTGTTCGTAGCAACCAGGATAGCCAGGCCGAGACGCTGGTAGCGCAGTGGTTGCGCGAAGCACAGGTGAAGGAGGAATTACCCGGCCCCGCCTTCGCCCGACTGAGCGCAGCGATCGCTTTTGCCACGGGGCGCGGATACAACATGTACACCAACCGGGTTGAGGAACGCTGGCACGCCCCGTTGGCTCAGGCTGCCTTGTTCTTTGCCCGCCATGACAAGCAATCGTCCACAGTGAGCGACATCCTCCAGTCGAGCTTCAGATCGACCGATGCTGCCCAAGAAGTACGCAAGACATTGGCCGGCATCCTGCTCAAGGAGTCCGACAAACTGTCTGCACAACAAGTGGTGTACTTCGTCGATTGGGTCTGGAACGATGCCGGTCTTGAGAATGATACGTGGAAGACGATCGCGGATGACATTCGCAAACGCTGGAACACCGAGAAGAAACTGGATATCAAAAACCAGCTCTCAGCGCCCCTCGTTCGCATCCTCACGAGGCTCGGTTCCGAGGAACTCCTTTCCTTCCTCCGCATCCAGTGGAAAGAAGGACCGGAAACGATTCGCACCCAGTATGCCAATGAACTTTTTGATGCGCTCTTGGCACAGAAGTGGTCAGTCGAGATCGAGGACGAGGCGTTCTCTCTCCTGGACAAGCTCACTGAGTCTGAAGAGCCCGCGCTTGCTCTCTTCAGCCGGGTAGCTGCATTGTACCGCCTCACAGATGCGATGATTCAGGCACGCACTAACACCCAGATGCAGACCATCGAGCATCCAGAGAAGTTGGCCCGCGTTGATTTGCAGAAGAAGCAGGATGAAAACCGCAAACTGGCCCGTGAGGGTTTTACCGATCGGCTCCGCAAGGAAGCGGCCAAGCACGCGAAGCCGTTTGCCAGTTGGCTGACCACTGAACGACTTTGGATCGATGTCCTCCTCGAACGAGACCTCAAGCAGGTGGCCGATGCGTGCTGGGAGATCCTTGCCACCGCTCCAGTCCAGGTCAAACCCGAGGATGATGGATCGGTGGTGGAGAAAGTTCTCGATAGTGTTCTTCGGCACCGCGCCCTCCTGACGCTCACTCACCTGGCTGCTCGCAAGGGTGCCGATGCCGCGATGGTCGAGCGGCTGTTGAAGCACGTCGATGGGCAGATGAAGGATCATCCCGACGATTCTTCGTGGCGGGGTGAGAAGTATCAGCTCCTCGTTGCGCTCGATCGGCCCAAGGATCTCGAAAAAGAACTGAATCAGTGGGTCGCAGGTCCCGATCCCGAAAACCGCTGGCGATTGGCGCTCGGCTATCTGCTTGCCGAGCAAGGGAGGGTTGCCGAAGCGATCAAGCTGTTCGAGGCTGTGGAGGCTTCTGATGAACTCAGCCCTAAGGAGTATCACAACCTGGCCGACTGGTATCTGGTCGAGAATCATCGCGAGCAGCACGAAAAGGCGCGAGCGGCGATCTATAAAACGACTGGCGAGTATTATCTCAGTCAGCGTATCGAGATGTATTTGCGTCCCTGGTATGCAAACGAAGGCCATCTGCCGACACAACTCGACAAGGAATTGTTGCAAATCTTCATGGCGCTGTTCGAGAAGTCCTCATCGCCGCAGAACTACCTCTGGTCGTTGCAGCGGTTCTACCAGGCCTCGCGCGACTTCCGTCTTCTGTCGATGCTTGCCGATGGCGTCATCGGCCACTCAGCGGGCAAGGTCTACCCATTCCTCCAGGGCATGAGCGCTGTCCTTGGCGAGGTTCGCGACGAGGCTACGGTTGATGAACTCGTCGCACAGATCGTCAAAGTTCGCCCATCGGCGAAGACCACCATCGATCAACGTGCTCTCGACATGCTGGAACTGCTTGTCGAGCGCCGGGCGGCCGAGCTCCAAAACCAACCCGGCCCACACGCCGACAAGGCTCTCATAGCTCTGGAGCGAGCCTTCAAACACGAGTGGTCGCCCGGTGAACCGCGGCTCATGGCCGATTTCCTGGGATCTCTGGGTAATATTCCACAGCCAGCGATCTCCAAAGTGCAACTCCATCAACTGGAAGTGATGCACCGGGAAGCCGCGATGGGCTCGTTCGATCGATTGCACATCGCCCTGCGCCTGGCCGAGACGGTACATCGCTACTCACGGCAGGCGGAAGCGATGGACCTGCTCCAGGCGGCTCTCAAGGAGTTTGAGGATGCCAACGGAGGTATCCTTCCCACATCCGCGAAAGATGCTCTGACGACACTCATTGCCTTCACGGAAAGTACCCGGCAATACGAACGGGGTGAAAAGCTGCTCCTTGCCCAGCTCAAGCACCCGATTCACACCGACCAGAAGAATTGGCTTATCGAGCGGATCAACGAACTGTACCGTGGAGCTTTAGAGAATCACGGTGACGTTACACTCGGCAAGGGTGCAGTGCTTTACAAGGCTCTGGAGCAGAAACTCTTCGTTGATCTAACCGCGACCGATCAGAACCACCGCTACCAACTGCTCAGTCAAGTTATTCGAATGTATCGCACAGCCTACGATCTGAAGGGCGACCGGAAGATCGTCGGTGTTGTCGAAGATCTTAAGACGTTCGCGTTCAAGCGGCTTCCGCCGATCCTCAAGGAGCAAAGCAACAATTACGAGCAGATCGTAAACGACGTGGCAAATACCCTGAAAGATCTGGCCGGTCCCCGTGACGGGATTGCCTTCCTGCTCGACAGGATCGATGACGAGCCCGGCTGGTTGCGCTACACCAATCAGGACGCTTGGAGCCAGTACTGCAACAGGCTGGGCGAATGGCGTATGGAAGTGAAGGAACTCGGGGATCTCGAACCGCGCCTCCTCAAGTTTGTCCTGATCGAATTGCGCCGAGATCTCCGTTTGCGGGAAACCCGAAACCGAACGCTCTACCGTCGGGACTACAACTACTACTGGTCCCAGAAGGAAGGAGACTTCGCCAAGGTGGCCGAGGAAATCCTCGCGGAGCGGAAGCAGTCCAGTGCATCGGTCGAACACATCGCCGACTATCTCTTCTGGGGATTGTCGCACAAGACGCGAGCCATCGAGATCCTGTTTGAAGCGCACAGGCAGAAGATCCTAGCCGAGTCAGGTCAGTGGCAACTGGCCGATTGCCTGCATCGGACATCGCGCTATGCGGAATCGATTCCGCTCCTGTTGCCCCTCATCAAATTGAGACCGGAAAATCTCAGCTATCGGACCAAGCTGATGCACGCCTACTTCCACACCGAGAAGCAGGCGGAACTCCTCGCCCTTCTTAAGCAGACCGATGGCTTCTTCCACGAAAAGGATCGCTGGAACGAAGATGCGATGTCCGGTCTGGCCTATAGCTGTCTCGAGAATCATCTCTATACGCAGTCGGTCGCGTACTACGAGGAACTGATCCCATTGCATCAGCGGTCTCATCCTCACCGGGGCATCGGCGACGGTTTCCTCTCAAGCTACTATGCCGGCGAGTCAGAGGCTTATGCGGGGCTTGGCAAGACGAAAGAAGCCGTCGATAAGGCGAGTGGTGCGGTCGTGAGTTGGGGGCCACACCATCAACAGCGAAAAGATGCTCTGGAAGCCCTAATCAAGATCCTCGTTGCGGCTCCCGACCTTGCCGGATACGTGGCCGAGTTGGATAAGGAGAAGCTGCAAAGCGCGATCGTCCGCAAGGCGATTGGGCAGGCTTATGTGCGGAAGAACGACCACGCCCGAGCCATTCCGCAGTTTCAACTTGCTGCCGAACTCCAGCCCAACGACACCGAGATTTACGAGGCTTTGATCGCCTGCTACGACAAGATCGGCGACAAGGAAGGTGCTGTGCGGCAACTGCTCCAGGCAGTCGAATTGTCGCGGCGAGACATCAAGCTGTACGAGCAACTCGGCCAGCGTCTCGGGGGATTGAAGCAGCCCATTGAGTCCGAACGGGCTTACACTTCTATGGTCGAGATGCTCCCCAACGAATCGGAGAGCCACGCGCTTCTCGCTGAGATCCGCGAGAAGCAAAACCGCTGGCGAGATGCCATCGTACACTGGGAGCGCGTGGCCCAGATCCGTTCGTTGGAACCAACCGGACTCCTCAAGTTGGCAGCGGCCCAGATCCACGAAAAGGCCTGGGATTCGACCAAAGAGAGCCTACGAAGGCTTCGCAGCCAAAGCTGGCCGCAACGCTTCGGCGACGTGCAGCAGCAAGCACGCGACCTGGAGAAAAAGCTGGAGGAGCGGTCGAAGAATTAATACGACTCCGTCAGACTTGATGCTGGGTGGCATGAGATGGGTAAGTTTTCAGCCTGAAGGGCTGGGATAACCTAGCCCAGGGCAACGCCCTGGATCTTATGACAGTTTGACAATCCAGCCTGAAGGGCTGGGACAATGACCCCCTCCGCAAACAACAAGCATGCGAGAGTGGTCCAGCAAAATGAACGCTTTGTCGCACCCCTTCAGGGTGCAAATAATTGTTTGCTCGTCTTCCCAGGGCGTTGCCCTGGGCTATGTTATCCCAGCCCTTCAGGCTGAAATCCAAACACCTTCCTCACACCTGCCGAATCTAACGGAGTAGTACCAAGCCCAGGTCAAACGCCGCAAGCCGATGGGCTGGGCAACTTGCGTAGAGATACGTTGTCAACTTGAACCAGCGCGCTTGGCCTCCAACTCCTGCCAGCGCGCATAGAGTTTCTCGACCTCACTCTGAGCTTCTTCCAACGCGCGACAGGCAGTTGCCATTGCCGTGTGATCCCCCGGTGATGCGCGTGTGACCTCGGCCTCACGCTTTGCGACACTTTCCTCTGCCGCCATGATCGCGGATTCCATCTGTTCCCACTCCTTTTGCTCCCGGAAGCTCAGCTTCTTTGTCTTAGTAACGGCCGGAGCAAGTTTCGGTGTCGGTTGAGTCAAAGGCTTCGCGACATCAACCACCATTTGCTCATAGGCTGTCAACCACTGCCCGACACTGGCATAAGGGGCCGACCCACCGCATCCATCAAGGCCTATTACCTCAGTGCAAAGACGGTCCATCAGATCGCGGTCGTGCGTGACGAGTACCACCGCACCGGGGAACTCAGCCAAACTTTCCTCCAACACTTCCAGCGATGGGATATCGAGGTCGTTGGTTGGCTCATCAAGGAGAAGCAAGTCGGCAGGTTGGAGCATTAACTGGGCGATTCGCACTCGGGCCTGTTCGCCGCCAGAGAGGGCACTCAGTTCGAGATTCAATTGCTCAGGACGGAACAGAAAGCGTTGAGCCCAAGCCGCAACGTGCAACTGGCGGTCTCCGTAAGTTACCGTGTCGCCGTTGGGGCAAAGTGCCTTCCGCAGGGGAAGCGACAGGTCGAGTCCCACCCGGCCCTGCTCGAAAACAACACTCCGCAGACCCTCGGCACGAGTGACTTTGCCAGCGTCTGAATCGGACTGGCCAGATAGAACCCGAAGGAGGGTACTCTTCCCGCTGCCGTTCGGGCCGAGCAGGCCGACCTTTATCCCCGGACTGAGCATGAGATCGAGATCGGCAAAGAGCGGTTTACCGCCAAGTGCCTTGCCAATGCCAGTCGCGGTCAGCAGTTTTCGCGTCTGCCTGCCCGTGCTGGCGAAGTCGATTCCTGCCGCTCCTGTCGCCGCGGTTCGATACTTCAACTCTTCGAGTTCCTCACGCCGACGGCCAGCAGCCTCAATGCGTGAACTCGCCTTCCGCGTTCGCGCCTGGGCCTTGTGACCGAGCCACTCCGTCTCCCGGCGAACCTGATTGGCAACCGCCTGCTGTTGCCGAGCCTGGGCTTCGAGAAATTCGTCGCGCCTCTCGGCAAAGTCATCGTAACCTGTAGCGACACGGAACGCCCCACCGGGGTAAACCCGGCTGACTTCCAGCACTTCATCGGCGATCGCGCGAAGGAAAGCCCGGTCGTGAGTGGCCACCATGTAACCAAATGGTGCAGCGCGCAAGAGGCGTTCCAGCCAGACGACGCCGGGGAGATCGAGATGGTTCGTGGGCTCATCAAGAAGCAACAGGTCGGGTTGATGAACGAGTGCTGATGCCAACCCCAAGCGTTTCCGCCAGCCACCTGATAGTGTATCCGCCACCTGATCGTGATCGCTGAACCCAACCTGCGTGAGTGTGATTGCAGTCCGGGTTTCACGCTCGTGTTCTTCCAGTGTTTCGTCAGCCAAGGCAGACAGCAGCACCTCACGGGCCGTTAATCCCTGGGGAAAAACATCGTCCTGCGGCACATAGCCCACCCGCACACCGCGGCGAACCGAGAGTGAGCCATCATCGGGTTGCTCAATACCAGCGAGGATTTTCAGAAGTGTGGACTTCCCCGAGCCGTTCGGGCCAATCAGGCCGATTCGCTCGCTCGCGCGAAGTTCCAGGCACAGGCCAGCGAAGAGGGGCCTTGTGCCGTAACTTTTGGTCAATCCTTGAGCACTCAACAGGAGGGACATGCGCAACTCGGGATAGAGGCTGGAAAGACGAAGTCCGGCTCAAGAGCGCATGGTCCGATTCGCAGCATGAGGGTAATCGTCGGAGGTTGGCCTGACGGAGAACCTACCACAAGTTCATGTTTGGGCAGGAGTGTACTGAGGTGATGTTAGCGGTTTCTCACCGCTCGGGCTATATATGAACACCAGACCGCAGTGCGGTGGTTGGAGTGTGCTATCCATCTCTTCAGTTTGTTCCTTTCCCAGCCGCATGCGGGTCTCGCCATCTGTCACCGCGAACCCTCCGCGAGTACGTTCATGAACCCGCCCTTCGCATACGACACAGTCGATTACCCCTCATCCACCCTGCCCCAGGCTCACCCCGGGCATCTGTTTGCAGTTTCACAGATGTTCGGCCTCGACTCCACGCCTGTCGAACGGTGTCGTTACCTCGAAATCGGCTGCGGAGATGGCACGCATCTTATTGCGGCTGCCCTCGGGCTACCCAATGCCACGTTCGTTGGAATCGACATGTCCGCTTCTGCAATCGAACGCGGAATCCGGATCATCGCCGAACTTGGACTGCCCAACGTCTCTTTATCGACAGCCGACTTGATGCACTGGGAACCGCCAATTGACGGCTTCGACTACGCCATTGCTCACGGGTTGTATTCGTGGGTTCCCGCACCGATCCGCGATGGCCTCCTTGCACTCCTTGCAAAATGCCTTCAGAAGCAGGGAGTTGGGTATGTGAGCTACAACGCATATCCCGGGTGCTACATTCGCCGGATGCTGTGGGAAATGCTCCGATTTCACACTGCCGAGAAAACAGACCCCTCGGCGAAGATGCAAGGTGCAATCGAACTCACCCGGTTCCTGACCGCCGGGCGACCCAAGAAGCTCGATGCTGCCCTGGCCCTGCTCGGCCCGGAACTCAATGAGATTCTCGAAAACCGCGATCCCCGCGTGCTCTACCACGACGACCTCGGTGAGGTGAACGATCCGGTCTACTTCCACGAGTTTGCTGCGCATGCTGGGCGGTTCGGGCTGCGGTTCGTTGCCGAAGTCGAGCAGTTCCTGATGGAAACCCGCGGCTTCCCGAGCGATGTCGCGAGGAAACTGAATGGACTCGCCGCAAAAGATGTTCTGTTGAAGGAACAGTACATCGATTTCCTACAACTTCGACGATTCCGTCATACTCTGCTCTCACCCGATGGAGGTTCACCACGAGAAGATCCCGATCCCAAACGGATTGCGTCTCTCCTCATCAGTGGGAATCCAAAACCCGATGGAAATGTGGCCGATCTCAAGCCGAAGGTTGCTGTGACTTTCCGGGCAGCACGCGACGCAGTGGCCCGAACCGATCTGGCCATCGGGAAAGCAGCGATGGTCGTCTTGGCCGCGAGATGGCCTGCCCGCATTCCATTCCCGGAACTGTTACGTGCTGCGGCCCAGAAACTCGGCCGGATGTCGGAACTCACGGATGCAGAAGACCTGGGGA
>DASZJS010000008.1:0-5378 GCA_035947935.1 Gemmata sp.
GTCGCCCAGTGTCGGAGGGTCGCCTTCCTCATTCTGTGCGGAGAATCTCTGTCTCTCGGCAATGGTGGTGTACTCGATAACCAGTCGAAACTTGGCGGAAATGATCACCGTATCCCCACTCTTCAGAGGGATGGGCTTGGCTACGGGAAGACCGTTCACGATCGTTCCGTTGCGGCTGCCCTTGTCTTCGATCATCCAAACAGTCCCATCAAACGTGAGAGTGCAGTGGAGATTGGATACGACGGGATCGGAAAGTCGGATATCGCATCCGTGGGCTCGTCCAATAACCATCACAGGTTTTGTGAGTGGGATCGATGAACCACCGCCCGCTGGGAACAATCGACCGGCCATGACGCAACTCCTTCGGATACCTTCCCCGAAGTCGATTTCTGAGAGAAATCCCAATGAACCAGAGCGTAACAAGCTGATTGTAAAATGAGAGTGTGAAGGGAGCGTGAAGAAACCGTTCTGCGTTTCGTGGCATGGTTCTGGGAAATAATGCCGTACCGTCTCGTTGACGGATTCGACAAAAGTCGATCGGGATTTGACCGGTGATACCCGAGTCGTTTGAGTTCTTTTCCTTTGAAGGATTAACCTGTATATATGTCGGGCTACTTCTCGTCGGTTTTATCTTGTTCTCGCTTGTGTTGATAGTTCGGATCGGGTAATCGTTTAAGGGGCAGTATTTTCTTGTCTTGTTCAAATCTCTCATTTCCGCCGAGGACTCATATGATGTGGACCTCATCTTCCCGTGCGGCGCGGGTATTCCGCGTCGGTTTCACACTGATCGAGTTGTTGGTCGTGATTGCCATTATCGCGATTCTGATTGGGCTTCTGTTGCCCGCTGTACAGAAGGTTCGCGAGGCGGCGGCACGCATGAAGTGCCAGAACAACCTCAAACAGTGGGGGCTCGCCATTCACAATTACAACGATGCCATCGGACGGTTTCCGATTGGTCACAATGGCTCGCCTCGACACAGCTGGGTGCCCTATCTCTGGCCATACATCGAACAGGGCAACACGGCCACCCTGTACGGGAACCCGGATATCCAGCAGTTCTACAATCCCAATGGGATCATTCCCTACACAATGAATGGTGCATGCGGAGTCTTCGTGCCGCAGTATTTTTGTCCGAGCGACAACGGAGCGAATCTGGATGGAGCGAGCGACTATTACCAACGCTGTCGTGGGAACTATGTGGTGAACTGGGGGCCGAACGCTGTGGGTGCCGCATCACCCCTGCCTGGCCCCTTCGGCGATAATGGGGGGAACACCAACAGCCCCCAACTCACCCAAATTTTGGCCATCACCGATGGAACCTCGAACACGCTGATGATGTCCGAGTGTTTAATGGCACTTAGTCACGACGACAACGATTGGCGAGGAGACATTCAGAACGACCAGGGGGAATTCTTCTTTTCGACACTCCTCACGCCAAACAGTTCCTCACCGGATGTTATCGATAGCGGGTGGTTCGTAGCGAATAACGATCCTCTCATGCCCGCGACGGCCGGCTACCCACAATACTATGGTGCCCGCAGCCGACATATCGGCGGCGTAAATGCGTCTCTTTGCGATGGGTCTGTCCGATTCGTCACGAAGTCAATTTCCCTGGGTACGTGGGCGGCGGCGGGTACGATGGGTGGCGGCGAAGTCCTCGGCAGCGATTGGTAATTGGTGATTGGTCAATGGTCCTTGGTCCATATCATTGGGTTTCTCGAATGACTATGGACCGAGGACCATTGACTGTGGACTAATAACCATTGACCAAGGAGTTATGCCGATGTGGATTCGATCTGCTGCCCGGGTGACCCTTCTTACCGTCGCTCTGATTGTTCTGCTTGCGGGTTGTTCCGACAACCGGACAGCCGAGGTGGCCGGAACGGTCAGTGTGGATGGCCAGCCGGTTGAAAAAGGTTCGATCTCATTCATCCCGGCTGACGGAAAAGGTGTGACTGCTGGAAGCGACATCAAGGATGGGAAGTACGTTGCGACGGGCGTTTCGCTTGGAACTGCGAAGATCCAAATCCGCGTTCCGAAGGTCACCGGGAAAAAGATGCTCTACGATGACAAAAACGTAACCCGCGACACGTTCAGTGAATCTCTCCCGAAGAAGTACAACGATGACACGGAACTCCGCTTCGATGTCCAACCGGGGAAAAATGAGAAAAACTGGGATATTTCGACCAAGTGACGCGGTTCTCAAACAATTGCAGCCAGAGGATTTCGATCCAGGAAAAAGTCGCTGGAATATCCCGAAGAACTTGCCCAATCGGTAATCGACGTGAGGTCGTTAATCCGATATGATATCGAGTCTGGTGCACTGTGCTGCCACCAGAACCTACCTGCCCGGCCTCGCTCCTCTCTCGCTGCCGAGGGGTCGATCATGTTCCGGATATTCTTGGCGTTCCTTATTCTCATTGGTGTTAGCGGTCCTGTCGCCGCGGCGTCCCCGGACCCAAAAACGCTTGCTGTTCCCCCCAGTGAACTATCCAAATCCCGCGAGTTGGTGCAACAACTTGGTAGCGAACAGTTCAACGAGCGCGAGGATGCCGAACAGGCTCTTGGGAAGATGGGGAGATTGGCCCGCCGTGCCTTGCTTGAAGGCGTGAGCGCGGATCCAAACCCGGAAATTCGCAATCGGTGCGCGGCTCTGCTCCCCAAAGCCACTGCTCTTGAGATGAAGGCGCGATTTGAGGTTTTTCTGGCGGATGTCGAAGGCAAGTACGACCACGATTTGCCCGGGTGGAATCAGTTCCGGGCCACAGTTCGCAACGACTGGACTCTCTTCGGCTACCTCATCTCGTCCGATCGCTCGCTTGAGAAGGCTGCTCGGTCGGTGTTTGTGGAACTGATTTCGACCCCAGCGAACAAATGCGTGGTCATGGGGGCCGGTGGATCTCAAACCGAACTCAATTCGATTGTCATTGCCCGTCGGCAGGAACTCTACAACCAGAAGTATGGCCGCTTGGGGGGGCCAGGAGGAGGAGGGCTTCGTGCATCGCAATCGCCAACAGAACGTCGAGATCCAACAGCCGAGGATGTTGCGGCATTACTGTTCGCTGAGTCTTTGGCTCCGCAGATCGTTGCCCGGGTTCCGCGGCAAGCCTCGATCAGCCTCTTGATCACCTCATCCGGCTTCAGTTCGCAGGTTCGGGATACTGACGAGAAAGGCAGAGTGTACAAAGCGATTGCCGTGGCCTGGCTGGAGTCTCGAATCAATCCGCTCGACCTCTACCAGGGAATGACCCTTGCCACCAACATGGGGTTACCCAACCAATCACTTCGGATAGCCAGCAAGCTGTTTACCACTCCAGGAGGGACGGTCAGTTATCGGGGCAACGCCGCGATGACCCTTGCCCGCCTGGGGAGCAAAGAACACATCCCCCTTCTGGAAAAGGCATTTGAGGATACCGGCGTCCTGACACTTGCCCGCGCGAATATCCGAGGTAACATTGGCGATGAAACACCAAACCACGAAATTCAGATCCGGGATGTCGCTCTTGCCGTTTCGATCCAACTAGCCGGGCAAACTTTGGAGGACTACGGATTCATCGACCAGTTCAATACCAATGGCCCCGGTACAATCAACTACACTTACACGCGATACTATCTCCCGGATGAAAAGCGAACTGCTGCGTTCGAGAAGTGGAAAGCCTGGTGGGCCAAAAACAAAGATAAGTGATCGAGGATTGAGGGTGAGTAAGTAACAATGCCGGATAGAGAGTTTGGAATGACCTGGATGAATCGTCTTCCCCACCCTGGCATGTTACTTGTTACCATTTTCTGTATTGTGATTCCCGCCATCTGCGGGATTGCCTTGGACAACATGAGGGCGCTATGAGCCGGGCTATGGCATTGGTGATGTGTGGTCTGTGGGCAGCGCCATTGTTAGGGGGATCACCCGATCCCAAGGATCTGGCGATTCCACCCGAGGAACTCTCGAAAGCCCGCGACCTGATCCGTCGACTCGGGAGCGAGGTCTACCGCGAGCGCGAAGAGGCTCAGGTCGAACTGGCCAAGATGGGACGTATGGCCCGCCCTGTTCTGCTCGAAGCTGCATCGACCGACCCCGATCCGGAAGTTCGATTCCGGAGTTCGCGACTCCTCCCCAAAGCGGGAGCAGATGATCTGAAGGCCCGGCTGGACACGTTCCTGGCCGACACCGAGAGTAAGTACGACCACAATCTGCCAGGACTCAAGCAGTTTCGCAAAATTGTCGGGTCGGACAAACTGGCCCGCGATCTGTTTGTGGACATCATCAAGTCGCCGTATAACGTCGAACTCCTTCAAATGCTCGACAAGAGTTCCGTCGATGCGGGGCGAGCAATCTCCGATCGGCGAATGGGCATGTACAGTCTCATTCAAGCAAGGAACGTCGGCGGCAGGATTCAGCCTGCGCAACCGATCCCTCTCCAGGATATAGCCTGTTTGATTTTCGCTGAGACCGTGATCCCAACCAAGGAGATCCCGCGAAATAATATGTGGAGCTATGTCACCGGAGCCCAATTTATCACACAGCCGTCTTCGACCTCTGCAATCAACAACAACGGGACACTCCATTCAGAAGCGTACAAGCGGATCCTCGGCCAGTGGATGGAGAGTCGGGAGGATGTGACGGATCTGAACCAACTCGCGTATCCGGTTGGGCAGTTTTTGCGAGGGTTCAAGGAGAGCGTGCCGCTTCTTCGTCGGATCGTGACTACCGAAGGGGTGCAGGGCTATATCAAGGGCCAGGCTCTGACGTATCTGGTTCAGCAACGCAAGAAGGAGGAATACGATTTCCTTCGGTCGTTGTTAACCAACGATGCGCTGGTTACCACCGTGTTCTTTGGGATTGCCCCCAATCAGGCTCCAATGCAGCATCAATGCTTGCTTCGGGATGTGGCTCTGGCAACGCTGATCGATCAGACCGGACAGAAGATGGTGGACTACGGATTCTCATTTCCCCAAGGCCACATTCCGAATGGGCAAATCCTGGGAACCTACGCTTTTCCAACCGAAGAGGCCCGGGCCGCGGCAATGGTCAAGTTTGCATTCTGGCGGATGAAGCAATTTGGCAAGGAGCCGGCCTCCGCGACTCCAACTCCAAAGGATGCTCCGGGAGAGCCCGGCCCTCCGCCCAAGAAGAAGTAAACCGTGAGTGGCAGGTGGGGTAACAAGATCAGGGTAAATGGTGTGGGGTCAGTCCGCCGAGTTGCAATTGCAACTCGGCAGACTGACCCCACACCATTTACCGTAGACTCAACCGGTTATGCTTGACGCGGGCAACTCTGACACAAGCCCGACTCGCCAGTTTTGAAGTTGCGCTTTTTATGGTTGTAATGCGCGAAGCCCAATACAAGCCCGAAGCGCCAGCGAGGGAAAAGCTGTCCCTC
>DASZJS010000009.1:0-2971 GCA_035947935.1 Gemmata sp.
CTCGCATCCCAGCGGATGCAACACATCTTGTGATGAGCATTGGCGGGAATAATGCACTCATGGCAAGCGGATTGCTTCAGGAACCCACAACATCGGTTAGAAAGGCTCTGGCCATGATAGCTGAGGCTATCGGAGAGTTTCGCGATGCTTATATCGGAATGCTTGCGGTGGTTCGTGGACTTGGTCTGCCAGTAAGTGTTTGCACGATCTACGATGCGATCCCATCACTCGAAGCGGCTGAACGGGCAGCTCTGACAGGATTCAACGATGCAATTACACGAGTAGCGTTCACGGCGGGAATTCCGCTGATCGATCTGCGAGTGATCTGTACCCATCCCGACGACTATTCGCCCCTGTCGCCCATCGAGCCATCGGTGGTAGGTGGCGCGAAGATCGCGGATGTCATCTGTCGGCTTCTAACGAGCCACGACTTCGCGACCGGACGAACCACCATTTGGGTGTAATCTGCTGTCGCTTTTCACGAACTGGATCTAGATCGATTTCTCGATCCAAGATGGCAATTCAGTTTCATGTCTTGTTTTCATCCGCTCGATTGATGCCGAGTGCTTCCAGCCGCCGACTCAGCCGCGTTCGGAAGATGCCGAGTAACTCGGCTGCTTTCGTGGCATTGCCCTGACTGCGAGTCATCGCCAGCGCGATCAATCGCCGCTCCACAGCTTCCAGAAGCGGATCGAGCGTGAGCGGTTTCGGTCGCACGGGTAGTGGTTCGATCCCCGCCCGCACACGCAGTTCGCGAGGCAAATGTTCGTTCTTGATCGCCCCCCCACCCGCAGCAATCGCTGCGGATGCCAGCGTGTCGGTAAGTTCGCGTAGATTTCCCACCCAGGGCTGAGAACGCAGGATAGCGAACACCGCGGGTTCTACTGCGATATCCGGAAGGAAATGAGCGGTGAGCCGGGCCAGATCCGCCAGTCGTTCTCGAAGTGGCGGAACTCGGAGTTCCACAACGGATAGTTCGGTGTGGAAATCCGGCACCAGCTTTCCGGCAGCAACCTCTTCACCCGCTGTTCGCATCGAACCGCTGATGAGCCGTGGAATTCCTGGTTTTGTTTCACCGAAGAGGTCCGCGAGCTTCTGTTGCGTATCGCGTGGCAATGCAGCCGGATCCTTGAGATACACGGTTCCGATATGGCCCGTGCCAATCAATCCACCATGCCCGAACAGAAGGCTTTCGATCAGATTCGGTTGAAGCCCTGAACATGCGACCCCGAAAAAACCTTTGTCTCGACGGGGGCCAGTATGATGGATCACCCGTGCGGATGTTTCTTTCCCCGATCCAGGTTCACCCACAAGCCAAACGGGGGCCAGCGAGTCCGCGGTATGTCGAAGTTGCCCGAGGAACCGCTCGGCTGCGTGTGAATTCCCCACGAACAGATCGAGCGTGAACGCTCGGGCGTGCTGATCGCGAAGGGCAGCAACACACGGCGGCATCTTGCGAACGACAGCCGGTATTGGCTCTCCGACAACAGTAATGAACCCGACGATGCCAACCGGCCCATCTGCCCCGGCAAGGGGAGTGAAGGTTATATCCCACCACGGTGGACCACCACGCCCCGTTGGAGCCCCGCGGCGAGCCCGATCCGGCTTCCCAGCCTCTGCTTCGGGGCTTGGTGCAAGGGCCGTTGCAAGGGGTGTACTGTGGCGGCGAGTGGAGCAAACCATGCCGAGCGCATCGGCGAGTTTCAAACCCGTCAGCTTTTCCCAGGCGGTGTTGGCAAAGCGGAGTCGGCGACCTTTGCCCAGTACAAATACGGGCGTGGTGGATTGCTGAAAGAATGCCCGCCACGGGAAAGAACCCGACCCGGAAGGCCGACCCTTTCGGTTCGGTGGCGGGGTATGGGACATGAGGAACTCGACTCTCGTTATTCAAGGGCTGATCGCGGCTCATCCGATTCTACACGGTCCTCTTTCGGTTCACCCGAGTTGGGTTGCGACTTACACCAGGACTCTGGCTCGATTCCGCAGCAACTTTGGCACGACTCGATCCACTCCTCCAAAGTAATCTCGGAGGGTGGTTCGGGGGTCGGTGCAGGTGGATCGGCCATCGTTGGCTCCGGAGGGATTGATGCTCCATCAATTCTATCACAACCAAAGCGCGTGGAAGGATAACACATCTTCGCGACAAACCGGTTTGGCGTAAAATGTCGCCAACCTAGCCGTTCCCACTCCGGAGTTCTCTCCTATGGCTGCTCCCACCACCTTCTCAACAGTCCCCGGGCAAGATGATTTGTCCGCTGTCACGCGCGATCTCTCGTTCCACCCATCAACCAATCCCACGCCGCGCGTGTTGACTCCCGAACAAATCGCTCGATTCAACCGCGATGGCTATCTGATGCCGTTTCGCATCTTTTCGGATTCCGAAATCGCCGACCTGCGCTCCTACTTCGACACCCTGCTGGCGAAATATCTCGCGGAAGGCAAGGACAGCTATTCGATCAGTTCCGCGCATCTGCGGCACGGCCGGGTCTGGGATGTGCTGACCAATCCCCGAGTCGTGGCAATCGTTTCCGATCTCCTGGGTACCAGTGTGATCGCATGGGGATCTCACTTCTTCTGCAAGATGCCACGCGATGGGAAGACGGTGAGCTGGCACCAGGATGCAAGTTACTGGCCGCTCACGCCATCGAAAGCAGTCACGATGTGGCTGGCCATCGATGATGCCGACCGCGGCAACGCATGTATGAGATTCATCCCAGGCACTCACGTCCTGGGGCACCTCACCTGGCAGCTCAGCGAAACGGACGAAGCCAACGTCCTCAATCAGAAAGTGCCGGAGGTCGAGAAGTACGGCGACCCGGTCTATGTGGAACTGAAGGCGGGCGAAGCCTCTCTTCACTCCGATTTGCTCCTGCACGGTTCGGAGGCGAACACATCAACTCGCCGCCGGTGCGGACTGACGCTCCGCTACACCACCGGCGATGTGCGAGCATACATGGGCTGGCAAGACAAG
>DASZJS010000010.1:0-9732 GCA_035947935.1 Gemmata sp.
GAGATGGAGCGTCCGCCATTCTCCACCGTCCGGAAACGGAATCTGGAGGATGTAGGGTGTCCCTTGTGTTTGTGCGAAAACATTTGCGGCCTGTTGCGATTCGATCCCATCAAGAGTCGAGCGTGCCGCGGGGAGTTGGACGCTGTTCCCAAACTCCTGCGATACTTGCAATAACCGCAACAAAGCTTCTTTGAGATCCGGGCCACCATTGGAGTCCGATCGGGCTATTGCACCCCCGTTGGGTGTGGGGGCTTCATCGCCACCGGAAGAGTTTTGGCCGCCATCGTTCACGAGCCGCGCGAGTTTTGCCTCAAAGTGCAAACCGCCATCCTCGACCAGATTTTGTAGCTCTGTCGCGTTCAACGGGCGACCATCGGATGGAAGAAACGCACGCAAGGCATCGCGGACGGTACTCGCGGCGTTCTGCACCGCGTTAGGGTTTCCTGTTGTGGATTCCGTCTGAGTGGTCTGGAGAGTTGCCAACTCCGCAAGCAGCGGTTTGAGCGCGGCTCCGAGATCAGGTGGGGAAGAATCGCGGAGAATCGCCGCTGCCAAGGTAGCAGGAAGGTCGGGAGTGTCCGGAGCGGAACTGAGTGTGAGGCCAGCGGATGTCCGCTCGATCTGAAGGACGTACCGCCCTCCGGCCGCTAATTGTTCCGTTGTCGTTGCGATGTCATCCTGACCATCAATCTGAACGCGAACCCGGCCATCCGGGAGAACCGCCAAAACATCCACCCGTGCAAGTGCAAGAGCGCTGGTTGCGTTTGCCGTCTGAGCAATTGTTTGCGAAGTCGGAACCGGAGAGTTTGCATTTTGAGAAACCGGAACCGTTGTTGGAGTCGCAGTCCGCCCAGACCCCGTAGCCGTGGGGAGAGCAGTCGGTGGATTTTGTCCCGTGGTGGTCGTTGATTGATTCTGAGGGAGCGCAGTTGTCCCGACGAGTTCAAGCGTCGGAGCAGGAGTTGAATTGCCGGTTGGAGCCCGAACGAGGAGAACGGTGCCGGGTTGGAGAGTACCTGCTGGGCGAACCGTGAGCGCTTGGCCGTTGACAACGATAACGGCCTGCCCCTGGGAAACCTGGGTCACCGTGGCCTGGAGCAACGTCCCCAAGGGGACAGTGGCCAAGTTCCCCGCCAGGACGCGAACGCTCGTCACCGCGGCAGTTTGCGCTGTTGTCGCAGAAACAATGTTCGTCGGTGCGACCTGCATGCGCCCACTTTAGCACAAGATTCCCTGGCGCATGAGCCCCAGGGAATCTTGTGACCCTGGATTCTGCTTGCATTTCTGGCAAGAACATATTGCTATCAGATCACATTTGGAGAATCACCGATGAATGAAATCGACCCCGGTGAGTGGCCCCGTCCACGGTTGTTTACACGGATGCTTTCCTGGTTCCTGAATCCTGGTGGGAGTCCGAGTTTTCGCCGCTTGAATGCCGCTGTCGCGGGTAAGACAGTGCTGATTACGGGTGCCTCATCTGGCATTGGTGAAGCGTGTGCCCGGCTTCTCGGTTCTGCGGGTGCAAAGGTAATTCTGGTCGCCCGTTCCCGGGATCAACTCGAAGTGATCGCATCGGCAATCCGAGCGGAGGGCGGCACTGCCGAGGTTTACGCGACCGACTTGACAGACATCGATGCGGTCGAGACGCTCGGCCGACGCGTTCTGGAAGCTCACGGCTCAATCGACATCGTCGTAAACAACGCTGGTAAATCGATCCGTCGATCAATTGCCCTCACTTACAATCGTTTTTATGATTTTACGCGCACGATTGGCGTCAACTATCTTGGCCCGATTCGCCTGTTGCTTGCGCTGTTGCCTTCGATGCGTCAAAAACGGTGTGGGCAGATTGTGAACGTCTCGACGTTCGGGGTCCGAGTGCTTCCCGGACCTCGGTGGGGAGCTTATCAGGCATCGAAGGCCGCGTTTGATGTCTGGTTTCGGAGTATGGGGATCGAAGTCCGCGGCGATGGCGTGACAACCTCCTCCATCTATGTGCCCCTGGTCTACACGCCCATGAGTGCGCCGACGCCGAGTCTGCGCGGGTTACCCGGAATGCAACCCGAACAGGCGGCAGGACTGGTGGCACGTGCAATCGTTCGACGATCGCGGGCCATCTCTCCCTGGTGGTTGTTTCCTGCGGAGTTGTTCTCAGTCGTTTTTCGTCGACCGCTGGAATGGGCGATGGGTGTCTTTTTTCGACGCAGTTCAGATAGCCCTCGTGCGATTGGAAAACTCCCTTCAGTCGAGTCCGAAAACGCAATCGCGGCAACGCACCTCCCGCCTCCCACTCTTGAACAGACTCCCAGCCTTCGACAGGCATTACGCAAGGCTGGTCTGATGACACGGAACCCACAGAAACTTCTGCGTATGGCGCGCGCGATTCTGTTTCAGGGTGGCCGGCCGAGTAGTCTGTGTTCGCTCGCTGCAAGCAGAGATCCCCACCATCTGGCAATGATCGATGATTCCGGTTCCCTCACGTATGAAGAGCTGAATCGCCGGGGGCGGATGCTGGCCCTTGCTTTGCGAGAACGGTTCGGGGTTGGTCCGACTTCCGGGCTGGCGATCATGTGTCGCAACCACCGGACGTTCCTCGAATCGCTGCTTGCGGGAACGGCACTGGGTGCCGATGTTCTGCTTCTCAATACCGAGTTTCCCGGCCCCCAGTTGTCGCAGGTTCTCGGACACCATCAGCTCGGTTGCGTGATTCACGATCCTGAATTCACACCTGCCTTTGAGCAATCGGGCTATCCCGGCACGCGGGTCACCACGACGACCAGCGCTGGGACGGCAACGATTGATGAACTGATCGCATCGGCATCCGGACGACTCCGAACGCCGCGTCGGCAAGGGAAGATTGTCATCCTCACTTCGGGCACTACCGGGGTTCCCAAGGGTGCCGCACGAGTTCCCAAATACCGTGCTCTGTCCGGCCCGCTCACGACACTCCTGACCAAAACGCCGCTGCGGGTGGGCACATCGATCCTGATCACAACTCCGCTGTTTCATGGCTTTGGGTTGGCCTACGTCGCCATCTCGCTTCTACTTGGTGCAACGATGGTGATTCGCCGACGAATTACACCTGAAGAGGTGTTGGCGGACGTGGCAAAACACCGGGTTGAGATATTGATCGCCGTTCCGACGTTGCTCAAGCGATTGCTCGACCTTCCTGAAGCGGTTCTGTCGAAATACAACCTTTCATCTCTCAAGGCCGTTTTCTCTTCGGGAGCCGCACTCGGCGGCGAACTTGGCACGCAATTCTTGAAGGCGTTTGGACCCTGTTTGTACAACCTCTATGGTTCCTCGGAGACTGGTTTTGGAGCCATCGCATCGCCTGCCGATCTGGCTGCTGCACCAGGGACGGTCGGATATCCACCGATTAACACCTCGATTCAACTCTTCGATCAAGCGGGGCAAACCGCGGCGGTTGGGCAAGTCGGGCGCGTCTTCTTGAGGACCGGTCTCGTGTTCGCTGGCTATGTGGGTGGCGGGAACAAAGAACGCATTGATGGTTATGCGAGTACGGGCGATCTGGGCCATTTTGATTCCGCGGGCAGACTGTTCATTGATGGCCGCGCGGATGACATGATTGTCTCGGGTGGAGAGAACGTGTTTCCGCTGGAAGTTGAGGACGTGCTTGCCGCTCATCCCGCTGTGCGTGAAGTGGCGGTGATTGGTGTGCCCGATGAGCAATTCGGCCAGCGACTCAAAGCATTCGTGGTCGTCCACGATGGACAAACGATAGACGCAGAGGCGTTGTACGTTTACTTGAAGGAGCGCATCGCACGCTTCAAGGTGCCCCGAGAGTTCGTCTTCCTTCGGGAGTTACCCCGCAACGTCATGGACAAGATCCTCAAGCGAGAACTCCAGACCAAGTCTGGCTAAGTTCCCTCTTATCGCCAGTACAAGTGTTATAACGCTGAGATTCTTCGCAACCGCTATTGTCGGTAAAGTTTCCCACATCGGGTTGTCGATACCGTCGGTATGAAACTCAGTGGCTCCGGCTTTGAACTGTTGACTCAAGTGATGAACGCAGCTTCCCTGCGTCACCGAGTCATTTCCCAAAACATCGCGAACGTGAATACACCCGGTTACCACCGGTTGGAGGTTACGTTCGAGGACGAGATGGCCAAGGCACTGACGCACTCGTCCGGTGGCGGCACTGCGCCGATCGTGAAGCCACATGTGGTGGTTGCGGACGGGCCGGAGCGCGTCGATGGGAACACGGTGGATATCGATCAGGAAATGGGCGATTTGACTCGGAACGCCCTCTTATTCGAGGCTGCGGCCCAAATCGTCACCAGCCGGATAAGTTCCTACAAAGCTGCGATCGCAGGGCGGTAGAGGCATCCAGGAAACTCCTGTCCCCTGGATTCTCGGCTCCTGTCGTGGAGGCTACGATGGCATTCGACACCTTGTTCGCGGCGACGGCGATCAGCGGCTCCGGTATGACTGCCGAGCGGTTCCGGATGGAGACGATCGCGAACAATCTCGCGAACGCCAATTCCACACGGTCAGCCAATGGTGGTCCGTTTCGTCGGCAGGATGTGGTCTTTGCGGAAGTTCTGGGCGGGGCGCTCCGTCCGGGTGGGCTTCCGGATCTTCGTGGTGTGCGCGTCGTGAATACTGTTGAGGATCAGTCACCGCTGAACCGAATGTACCAGCCCGGCCATCCGGATGCAGATGCCGAGGGGTTCGTCATGATGCCCAACGTCCAGCTTCCGATCGAGATGGTGAACTTGATTACGGCTTCGCGTGCCTACGAGGCCAACGCAAAGGCTGCACAGACCTTCAAGACAATGAACGAGCAAGCTCTCGGCTTGCTCCGGGGATAATCCATGCCCATCGATTCCATCGGCTCAATCGTCCCTCTGGCTCGGCTCAATCCGCTTGTCGCGCCTCAGGCTCTCGCCAGCGATCAGCCTGTCGTGGGTGGATTTGCGTCGGTGTTCAGTCACCTGTTGGCAGAAAGTCAGCAGGCAAACGCCGCGGCTACCGCGGCAATTGAGGATCTCGCGACAGGTAAGGCCGAGGATCTGCATACAGTCACGCTTGCAGTTGCCCAGGCGGATGTATCGTTCCGAATGATTCTCGAAATGAGGAATCGCCTCTCCGATGCTCTTCAGGAAATTACACGAATGCAGGTGTAAGTACCTGAATAACCCGTTCTTCCTGGCCACAGGTTGTTCCCGTGTGAAAACACTGGAATACCCGCTGTAATGTTTTAGCGAGCCGGTAGCATCGGCGACCGGAGAAGCGAACATGGATGTCCTTCGCAGACTGCTTGCACAATTTCAAGCCTACTGGGCCGGACTCAGTCGGGTTCGCAAATTCGCCATTGTCGCGGCCGGAGTGGGTGTATTTGCCGCGCTGGGTGCAGTGATTTACCTTTCTCCAGGCGCAGATTACCAGCCCCTCTACCCCGACACTCTGCCTGCTGAGGAACTCAATCAGATCACCACGCGGCTCACCGCGCTGGCTATCCCTTACAGGCTGAACTCGTCGGGAACAATGGTTCTGGTTCCCGAAGAAAAACGGCCACAGGCCAAGGTAGCGCTGGCGGCGGATGGAATGCCAAGCCGCGGCGGGAAGGGCTACGAACTGTTTGATGAAACGTCCCTCACGACGACCCCGTTCGTCCAAAACGTCAACTATCAACGGGCTCTCCAGGCGGAATTGGGTCGGTCGATCATGCAGTTGGAACCCGTTCAGTTTGCCCGGGTTCTGATCGCTCGCCCCGATCCTACCCCTTTTGTCCGCGAGCAACGACCGCCAACCGCCAGTGTGGTGCTGAAGTTGAAGCCCGGCGCATCCATGAGCCGGGTCACGGCTGGCAGCATCGTGTCACTGGTCGCCAGGAGTGTTGAGGGGCTGAAGCCAGAAAACGTCACGGTGGTGGATTCAGGTGGTCGGCTTCTGTCCGACCCGCACGCGGGCGACCGGGATAACCTCCCGACTCCACAACTGGAATACCGCCGGGAGTTGGAAACCTACCTCTCGACGAAGGCGGAAGAGATGCTCGCCCACCATCTGGGAGCAGGCCGGGCAATCATTCGCGTCAGCGCGGATATCAACTTCCAACAGGTCAAGGAAAAACGAAAAACAATTTACCCGGACGAAAAGGCCGTCACAGCCGAAAGACTGACAACATCGAAGAATACTCCCAGTACCAGCCGTGGTGTAGCGGGAGCGGCGAGCAACGTACCCCGTGCGAGCATATCGACTTCCAGTGGCGGATCTGGGGGGGGATCGTCATCTTCGGAAGAGGTGACTCAAACCGATTACAATTACTCCGAGTCGGTGCGGGAACTCGAAGACCGAATGGGCGCGGTTACCCGGCTGTCCATCGCTGCACTGGTCGATCTCTCCTCGCCCGGGGAGGGCGGAAAGGTAATCAGTGCCGAAGATGCTCAGGGTATCATTCAACGGGCCGTGGGTTTCCGAACGGGGCGCGATGAGGTTAAACTGTCCAATGTCAGTCTGGTAGGGGAAGTCGGTCCCCCGGAACCAGACGCAGAACTTGTCAAGCTCCAGCGAATCCAGACTTATGTCAGTCTGGCCCGGAATATCTGTCTGGCCTTGGCAGTAGTTTTGGCTATAGCGTTCGTGCCTCTATTGCTCCTTCGCGGCCGGCGACCTGTACCGACGCCTGCGGAAACTCCGGCAACGCCCGAAGACCGCCGACGATCTGAGATTAACCGACTTGCCGGACTGGCTCGCGATGAACCCGAGCGAGTTGCCGAGGTTTTCCGGTTGCTACTCGGGGGATCTGCACGCTGATGCTTCTCGATGATGCTTCTGGGAGAGCGGAATGGCGGATGCCCCGGGTGAGGATGTTGCATTGGTGTTGCTTCGGGCGCTTCCCACCGATGTCGCCGGCCTGATACTCGGGCGGCTGAGTGGTGAGGTTGCTGAGCGGCTCCGTAAACGCCTCACGGCTGGATCGCCAGTACCGGCGACAGGGAACGAATTGGATGTGGCTCTGGCCCAGTTTTTCGACCTCCAGCGTATTGCGGGTCGACCTGCATCAACGGGAGAATATCGTCCGGTTGCAGCTGCTCCATCTGCCACGCCCGATGTACCCATGAATCCCGTGGATGGACTTCGTACCCTTCCACCGGATCGTCTGGCTCGGGCACTTGAGGGAGAACAGGTCGGCACAATCGCCCTTATTCTGTCGTGTCTCGACCCCACAGCAGCCGGGCAGGTGATGAAGCGGATGCCGCTCGATTCACGTGCGGAAATCGCCGTGCGAATGACCAAACTGGGAGCCCGTAATCAGGTACTGCTTCAACAACTCGCCCGTGCAGTTACCGAAAAAGGACGCCGCCTTGGCGACGTTCCGCCCGAGCCAAGCCAGGAGGAAGTCATCACGAACCTGGCGGACATGCTTCGAGCGTTGCCCCGGGCGGAGCGATTCCCCGTGATCCGAAAGATAGAGTCGGCAGATGCCGAGCTGGCCGGGAAGGTTCTGGAGAAGCTCTCCCGGATTGAAGACCTTCTCAAAATCCCGGATCGCCAGCTTCAGGGGCTCCTCGCCAAACTGGATGTGAAGACAATCGCCATCGCCCTGAAAACCGTGAATCCGACGATTCGAGGAAAAGTCACCTCGAACATGTCGAGCCGCTCCCGAACGGTTCTGGATGAGGAAAGTGAACTTCTCGGGGATGTCGTTTCCTCACGAGTTCAAGAGGCGCAGGCCAAGGTACTCGCCCTGATCCGCAAAGGTGAGGAGGATGGGGAGATTGTGATGGAGGAATGATTTGGCGAGCCGGGAGCGTGAGCGACCGGAGCTATTATTACTCCGATCGCTGACGCTCCTGGCTCACCAAGAACTACCGTTCACCAGAACGAACTGGTGCTGAAAAACAAGCCGCCAGCGCACTTGGTTATTGTCCTTGGATCAGAGTTGTACTCCAGTGTGAATTCTCGAAAAAAGTGGATGCAAAAAGCCATGATCCTCGCGCAACACGCAGGAACGTGAGCCATCTTGGGGGTATATGCTCTCGCCTTAACTGCTCCTTGAGTCGCCCCTGGTGAAGATCTCAGGGCTTCATGGAGGCAGTTCGCCCACCCCGGAGGAATGTCCACCGGGGGCAACGGAATGTGAAAGGCTCGGGACTACCATGCGATCCCCTCCTACCCCATTGGGAACTGATCGCCCCGCATTTGAATGCCGCGTACGATTCTCCGGTCGGCTGCACAACGCAACGATCGTGACTATTGATGAGCCGCCCATGCCACGGCCACTTCCTCGTGTGGCTACAGCCCCCCCAACTTCTCCATCATCTGCACCTGCCGCCGAACCGATTCCAACCTCGCACGCCGCTGTCCCCGCCGACTTTTGGAAGACCGATCTGGCCCGCGAACTGAAAGCCGACCGCACGCGAATCGAGGAGATTCTCGCTCGACTTCAGGAAGCCACGGTAGAACTGCGAAAAGACCAAAGCGAACGGCTGCGTCAGTGGCAGCGAGCCGCGGTCGAACTGGCCATGACCATCGCGACCCGTTTGTTGCACGAGCGGGTTGTATCGGGTGATTTTCCGATGGAAGCAAAGGTCCGAGACATGGTTGGACAACTGGAAGATGAATCTCCAGTTGCGATCCGGTTGAACCCAGCAGATCTCCAACTGCTGGAGTCGCGGTTGGGGGAAGAGCCACTCCTGCCGGGTCAGGATGACCCCCGACTGGTTCCCGATCCAACGCTCGCTCGCGGCGAATGCCGCGTCGAAGGCAAAGAAGCCATGTTGCTGTCCGATGTGGGACGTGAGTTACAAGAAATTCGCGACGAACTGTTACGGAGCCTCGCCCATGCTGGGTCTTGATATGCCATCGCTGAACCGGAGCATTACTCAAACGCCCCTCTATCGGATGGGTGGGCGGTTGAAGAGTGTGACGGGATTGATGACCTGCAATATTCCGGCCGCGGTTGGCGACCACTGCGCGGTGGTGCCACGGGAAGGCGAGCCGGTTCTGGCCGAAGTGATCGGGTTCGAGAACGACCTGGCCTACCTCGTTCCGTTCGATCCGGCCGAGAACCTTCGTCCCGGAATGCCGGTGATCCGCAAAGGCCGCGGGCTCACGGTTCCAACGGGCCAAAACCTGCTGGGGCGGGTGATCGATGGTCTCGGTCGGCCAATTGATGACCTCGGCCCACTCGTCGGCTGCCCCCTCAAGCCCGTCAATCGCCCGGCCCCGCCTGCTCTGGATCGGCAGCGGATTCGCGAGCCATTCGTGACGGGTATCCGGGCGATCGATTCGGTGTTGACCTGCGGGCGCGGTCAGCGCATCGGTATTTTTGCTGGCTCGGGAGTTGGCAAAAGCACACTCCTCGGCGAAATCGCCAAGGGTTCGCATGCAGATGTGAACGTCATCGCCCTGATCGGAGAACGCGGTCGCGAAGTTGCTCCGTTCCTCGAAGACTGTTTGGGGCCGGAAGGGATGGCCCGATCCGTGGTCGTGGTCGCGACCTGCGAACAGACCCCGCTGATGCGCGTTCGGGCCTCTCAGGTTGCAATCGCCATCGCCGATTACTTTCGGGATGGCGGAACAAACGTGCTATTCATGATCGATAGCCTCACGCGGCTGGCGATGGCGCAGCGCGAACTCGGGTTACTGCTTGGCGAACCTCCGAGTGCCCGCGGGTACACTCCGAGCGTTTTCCAGTTGCTTGCCAACACAGTTGAACGATTGGGCAACGCGGCTGTGGGCGGGATCACCGCACTGCTGACCGTA
>DASZJS010000011.1:0-3562 GCA_035947935.1 Gemmata sp.
GATGTCATCGAGGAGACCGAACCGGATGAGGTATACAACCTCGCTGCCATGAGCTTCGTCCCGACAAGCTGGAAGCAGCCAGTGCTGACGGGCGAATTCACGGCCATCGGCGTTACGAGGGTGTTGGAGGCGATCCGACATCTTGGCAAAGACACGATCAAGTTCTATCAGGCTTCTTCAAGCGAGATGTTCGGGAAAGTGGTCGAGGTCCCGCAAAAGGAAAGTACACCGTTCTACCCACGGAGCCCCTACGGAGTCGCGAAGGTATACGGTCACTGGATCACGGTCAATTACCGGGAGAGCTACAACATGTTTTGTTGTAGCGGCATCCTTTTCAACCACGAAAGCGAACGTCGTGGGAAGGAGTTCGTCACGCGGAAGGTGACCGATGGAGTGGCGCGAATCAAACTCGGGCTCGCAAAAGTTCTGAAGCTGGGTAACCTCGATGCGAAGCGCGACTGGGGATTTGCAGGAGACTACGTCGAGGCGATGTGGCTGATGCTCCAACAATCTCAGCCGGATGACTATGTAGTGGCGACCGGCGAAGCGCACACTGTTCGCCGGTTGGTCGAACTAGCCTTTGGTGTGGTTGGTCTGGACTGGACTAAATACGTCGAGATTGACCCAAGCCTTGTTCGGCCTGCGGAAGTCGATTTACTCATTGGCGATCCCTCCAAAGCCCATGCGAAGCTCGGATGGAAACCGAAAGTGACTTTCGACAAATTAGTTGAGCGGATGGTCCAGGCAGACCTTGCTCGGCTTCAGGGCAAACCTCTTCCCGATTCCGATTTCAAGGCCAAGGGAATTTAATGGTTCAGATTGAAGATTGCTGATTGCAAACCCTCGTCGTGTTTGTCGCGTGATTCCAGGGTTTGTTCAACAATCGTCTGAGATCCAAAGTCTGAAATCACATGCGCATCCTGATCACTGGGATCACCGGGTTCGTTGGGAGTCATCTGGTCGAGGCACTGGTGCAGGGTGATCATGCGCTTTTTGGCTACTGCAGACAAGGAATGTGGCCGAGTTCCCTTGCTCATCTGACCGATAAAGCGGTCCTTTTTTCTGGGGAACTCGCGTTCACTTCGGGGGTGGAGGTTGTACTCAAGCAAGCCCGCCCCGACTGGGTAATGCACCTGGCCGGATATGCAAACCCCGGGCGATCGTATCAGGAAGCAGATCGTTGTTGGCACGATAACGTGACTGCCACCCGATCTCTGTACGATGCGATCGCTCGGAGTGGTCTCAGCCCTAGGATTCTGTACGTGTCTACGGGATTGATATATGGTGAGCCCGATGAGCCCGATGGGGCTTGCGACGAAAAAACAACATTAAAACCAGCAACTCCTTATGCCGTCAGCAAGGCTGCGGCCGATCTGATGAGCTATCAATACACTCGAAACCCGGGACTCGATATCGTTCGGATTCGGCTCTTCAATCAGATAGGACCCCGTCAGGCAGCAGATTACGCAGCAGCCAACTTCGCTCGGCAAATCGCTGCGGCCGAGGCCGGGCAGCAAACTCCGGTCATCGAAACTGGCGATCTGAGTGCTCGTCGTGATATTACCGACGTTCGAGACATGGTTGCGGCATTCCCGTTGTTATTGAAGACGGGCCGAACTGGTGAGGCATATAACGCCGGTCGGGGTCAAACATACCCGATCCAGGATCTTCTCGACAAACTCATTGCGATGGCTCGCGTGAAGGTTGAAGTACGGCAGAGTGTTGAATCGAACCGTAAGGCTGATACCACTGTGACCCGCGCGGATGCCGCGAAACTCCACAAAACGACCGGATGGGTTCCACGGATCCCACTCGAGCAAACGCTCAATGATATTCTAAGTTACTGGCGGAAGACGATCCACACCGGACGGTCGGAGTGAGGTTTCTCGAAGCGGAAACTCGCACCATCCACAACAATCTTCTCCCTCAACAAAAACTCGACCGCTTATATTTGCCACGCGATGGGGTAGTTCATGAAAATTGCTGTGATTGGGACCGGTTACGTCGGACTGGTTACGGGAACCTGTCTTGCTGAGAGCGGGAACGATGTCGTTTGTGTCGATAACAACCCGAAAAAAATCGCCACATTGAACGACAATCGCATCCCGATTTATGAACCCGGGCTGCACGAACTCGTTCTACGCAATAAACGCGAAGGACGACTCTCCTTTGCTACCGACCTCCACGCGACGGTTCGGACTGCGCGCCTGATCTTTATCGCGGTGGGAACTCCCCAGTCCGAAGCCGGTGATGCGGACTTGACCGCCGTGTTCAGCGTTGCGGATGCCATCGGGAATGCTCTCAAAGACATTCCACTCGGGAAGCCTGGCGACTGTATTGTGATTGCGAAAAGTACCGTTCCAGTTGGTACGAATGCCAAGATTGCTGAGCGGCTTGCCGCAAGGGGTTGTCCTCATGTCGATGTAGCGAGTAATCCCGAATTTCTCAAAGAAGGCGCGGCGATCGACGACTTCATGAAGCCGGATCGGGTGGTGGTTGGCGTACGAAAACCAGAGGTGGCTGAGGTGCTTCGCGAGCTTTATGCGCCTTTTCTCCGGACGGAGCGGCCATTCCTGGTCATGAGTCCAGAATCCGCGGAAATGACGAAGTACGCTGCGAACGCCATGCTTGCCACGAAGATCAGTTTTATCAATGAGATGGCCAACCTGTGCGATCGTCTCAGCGCGGACATCAACGATGTCCGCAAGGGGATTGGGCACGACCAGCGGATTGGCTTCCAGTTCCTTTTTCCTGGCCCTGGGTATGGCGGGTCGTGCTTCCCAAAGGATGTCGAGGCGATTATCGCGATGGGGCGGCACACGGGATTGCCGCTGAAACTCATGCAGGCCGTGGATGAGGTGAACGATACGCAGAAGCAGGTTCTCTACAACAAGATCTGGTCGCATTTCTCGGGACAACTCGTTGGAAAGACCCTGGCTTTGTGGGGTGTGGCGTTCAAACCCCGCACCGACGATATCCGCGAGGCACCCGCTCTCACGCTGATCGATCATCTTCTCGCCGCTGGAGCGAAGGTCCGACTCCACGATCCCGAGGCCATGCCAAATGTCCGCGAATTGTATGGCGAAAAGCTCTACTATGCCGACCGCCCATATGGAGCACTGGAAGGCGCTGATGGGATGGTGATCGTCACCGAGTGGAAGGAGTTTCAGACTCCCAATTTCGAGGTGATGAAGCAACTGCTTGTTGAGCCAGTGATCTTCGACGGCCGAAATATTTACGACCATCGCCACATGGAGTCACTCGGCTTCACGTATTACGGAATCGGCCGCGGTCGCCGCGTTGCCTCGCCGGGTTGAACTCCTTGCGAAATGCGAAATGGCAACCTCGCCCGCTCTCGAAGAGTCGCAGTCTTCTCTGTCACGCTGCCTTTTGTGCCGGGAACAGTTTTCGCCACCAAGGGACCGGCTTTTCAGCTGGTTCAGGTTCTGGAGTGCGTTCAGGATCTGAGTTCTTCGCCGGCTTCTTCTTCTCGTCTTTCTCGTTGACCTTCTCTTTCTTGGCTCCTCCCTCATCGGGAGCTGCGATGGCTTGGAAAAGGATT
>DASZJS010000012.1:0-5901 GCA_035947935.1 Gemmata sp.
AGAATCCGCCTGGACATTTCCCGAGCGAGATGGGCAGGGGCAGATAATCGGGATCACTCGCCGGTTCGCATCCGGTGAAAAGAGGGCGATGAAGGATGGTTACCGTGGGTTGACCATACCCCGTGTGTGGCGTGAAAAAGATGGCCCGTTGCTTCTGGTCGAAGGTGCAAGCGACACGCTCGCCCTAACGCTCTGTGGATTGGCCGCGATCGGTAGACCAGGTGCCAAGAGTGGCATAGAGGATCTTGCCGAACTGCTCCGAGGTTATCCCGGCAAAATAATCGTTGTTGGCGAGAACGATGAACGCGACAGCAAAACAAAACCGGGAACAAAAGAATGGCCCGGTAAGGACGGCGCAGAATCGACGGCCCAGATGTTGGCCACACTCCTGGATGATCCCAGCGTCACCTGGGCAATGCCACCAGCAGAACACAAAGACTGTCGCGCGTGGGTGATTGCGGAGAACGAAGGATCAGCGAGTGATAACCCGTGGTTAGGGATTGGGGAGACAGTCCGGCAGGAACTTGGAAGGGTAAAAAAAGTAGGAAGCTCATCGAGCCCATCCACAGCCAGGTTGGTCTCGCGGACACTCGCCGAAGTCGAGTCGAAGGAAATTGAGTGGCTTTGGCCGGGACGCATCCCGTTCGGGATGTTGACGATGTTGGATGGCGATCCCTCGCACGGGAAAAGTCTCATCACTTTGGACATTGCCTCTCGACTCTCAACCTGTCGTCCGATGCCGTCTTGTAATTTCCCGTTACTCGATCCTGCCAATGTGCTGATTATCGCGGCAGAGGACACAGCCGAAACCGTTATCAAACCCCGATGTATTGCGGCCGGATGTGATGAGCAACGTATCCGGGTTTCTGAAACCATTCGCATAGGCAAGGACGAACGACCGATCCGTTTCCCCGATGACTTCGACCTCTTGGAACGCGAGATCGTTGAGCAATCTATCAGACTCCTCATCATCGATCCATTATTGGGCTTCCTCTCACAGTCCATCGACTCGCACAAAGATCAAAGCGTCCGGGACGTTCTTCATCGGCTCAAGATCATTGCAGACAAGACACGAACCGCCATTCTGGGCTTGCGCCACATGTCCAAATCATCCGTTGCCGGGAATGTCTTGTATCGCGGTCTGGGCAGCATCGCCATTACTGCCGCGGCTCGATCGGCTCTGAGTGTGGATTGGCACCCGGACAAGGAAGGTGTTCGGGTGATGGCAACTACGAAGTGCAATCTCGTTGAGATGCCGAAAAGCATCATGTACCGCATCACCGATGTGTGTGGTCATCCCGTCATCAATTGGGGCGACGAATGCGACATCATGGCAAAGGATCTGGGGGTAAAGGTCACCCGGGATGATGATGGTGCGATGGAAGAGGCGATTGAGTTCTTGAAAGAGGAATTGAAGGATGGTCCCCGGCTTGGAGACGAAATGAAGAAGCTGGCCAAGAACGCCGGAATATCTGAACGAACACTCACCCGTGCCAAGAGCAAGCTCCCATTCCGTGCGCACAAGACAGGTTTCTCGAACTCAACTTGGACCTGGGAGCTAACTGAGACCCCCGCCCGAGAGCGCCAAATACCCGATTGACTTGGCGCTCTCGCCGCGCGCACGCGGGGGGGTTCGGCCAAGCTTGGCGCTCTCCGGAAATGGCCAATGGCGCTCTTCGAGAAAACAAGGGGGTTTTGATGGTTTTCCCGAGACGGCCAAGTGTTGGCGCTCTCGGCACGGAGAAGGCCAATGGCGCTCTCGGCAAAAACTGCCCGAGACGGCCAACTTGAAGTGTGTGGCCGTCTCCGGAGAAGGCCAATGGCGCTCTCGGGAGAATGAACACTTATTCATCAGAAAGGTAATCGCAATGGTGACGATGAACAGGATACAGAAGCGACCAGACATCAAAGCGGTTCCATTGGTAGACGTGTTCCCGCACAAACCAGGGACCGTCTACATCACCATGTCGATCGGGCAGTGGGATGAGTTGCTGCAAGCCGCATACGACGAGGGATTGGTTCTGCTCGAACTGGATGACCGAGAGCAGGTAGTTCGAGCATACCGAAAGCCACAACCAACATGAACACACAACCACATACCAAGCCAGCACTGTTCCCCAACCCACCACAACCGGGGTTCACACTGTGGTATCGCCCTGACTCAAACCGCGCAGCGTGGGAAGCAGTGGCACGAGTAACAACCGAGCGTGAGGCAGTGGCAGCAATTGGATGTGGAGACAGACGGAACGGACGTTGGCTTGTGTTGCCGAATGGCGTTGAGCCATGACACACGACAGTCAAACGAAGCGTTGAGGTTGGGGTGATGCAATAACAGTCGTCTTTCAAACGTTGGTCCTTGTAAGGTCGTTCTCTTGTCTATAGCTACGGGAACACTCGGCTTTGTAGACTTTGTGAGCAAACAGTATGGCGAAGAAGAAACCGACACCGAAAAAGCCCACCAGGAAGGCCGCGGCTCCTCCCCGCAAACCGCCGAAGAAACCACCTGTGGTTGCGACTGGCGGCAAGGATGCGTTTGAACGTCGGCGCAAACAACAGGCAGAGATTTCGCGAGTTCGCGGCGAGGAGGGCCGGGACATCGGCAGCGTCCCGGATATTGCCGACATCGGCCGACGTGAAGAGTGTTCCAAATCACTCCGACGTTTCTGTGAGGTGTACAACCCGGAGACGTTTTATCGCCAGTGGGCGAATTACCATTTGAATGCGATTGCTCGGATCGAAGAAGGTGTTTTCGGCAGTGGCGCTTTGTACTGCATGAGCTTCCCCCGCGCGAGCGGGAAGAGCGCAATCATGCGAATGGGCGTTCTGTGGATGCTGGCAAACGCGCTTGCCCGGTACGCGTTCATCATCGGAGCCAACGCGGGCAAGGCATCCGAGAACCTCGAAGCGATCAAGACATTCGCACGGTTCCTGCCGCTGTTCGCTGCGGACTATCCCGATGTTAATTTCCCGGTCAGATCCCTGACTGGAATAGCTCACCGGGCACGGGGGCAGACCTGTAAGGGACAGTCCACGCTCATCGTGTGGTCCGGCGATCGGATTGTACTGCCGACGGTCTCGCCTCCCAATAACTGGCCACCACACTGGAAGCTGCGACCCGATGGTATGGTCCCATCCTCCGGAGCAGTCGCGGTTACTTCTGGGCTCACGGGTGAGGGCATCCGTGGGTCGCTGCTCACCCTCTCGACCGGAGAGAGTATCCGTCCCGATTTCATACTTTTGGATGACCCGCAAACCGGAGAAAGTAGTAGGTACAAATCGCAAAGCAAAATGCGGGAACAACTTATCAGTCAAGATGTGCTTGGAATGAGAGGGCCGGGGAAACCGCTTTCTTGCGTGATGGCAGCAACGGTCATCAGTCAAGGGGACATGGTCGATAACCTCCTCGATAACGAAAAGCATCCGATGTGGAGAGGTGAACGGCATGGCATCCTTACCGCGATGCCGAAGAATATGGATGCCTGGCAGGACTACTTCGAGGTGTACGCCCGGTGTTCTACGCTCAAACCCCCCGACCTCACGGAAGCCAACGAAGCCTACACTGCTAAACGCTCCATCCTGGATGAAGGCACCGAAGCCACTTGGCCGGAACGCAAGCTGCCGGAAGAAGTGTCCGCCATCCAATCGGCGATGCACCTCTACTTTCCAGACAAAACCGGATTCATGAGTGAATACATGAACGACCCGACTCCAAGCACGCCAGAAGCAAGTTTTGCGCTCGATCCCGATGAGGTGTTGAGCAAGGCGAGCAATCTCCCCCGCGGCATTGTGCCGAGAAACTGCTCTCGGGTTGTCGCGGCAATCGATGTCGGAGCCCATCTCATTTGGTGGATGGTAACGGCATGGGACGAGCGTTTCGGCGGCCACATTGTCGGCTACGGAGTCTACCCGAGACAAACCCGACCTTACTTCAGCAAGAGCGACCCCCGGCCCGGACTCGGAGACCTTCCGCGGAACATCGGGCTCGCTCAACAGGCGATCGTTTACAGTGGCTTGACCGCCGTTGCAGATGACATTCTCGGCAAGCCTTTCAAGCAAGAGGAAACCGGGGCTGAGTTCCACATCGAGAAGGTTTTGATTGACGCGAACTGGGGACCGGGTACGGAAACTGTCTACGAATTCGTTCGGCGTTCCCCCCACGCCGCAATCCTGCTCCCCTCGCACGGCCGATTCATCGGTGCGAGTGGCCAGCCGATGAGTTCCTGGAACATCGACCGCGGCAAGGGCGAGTATCTCGGCACCAACTGGGTTCTTAAAGTCGAATCCGGTAAGCGTCGTGTGTTGGTGGATGTGAACTCCTGGAAGACGTTTTGCGCGGAACGAGTACGAACTCCGGAAGGCGCTGCAGGTTGTCTCCGTCTGCACGCTCCCGGAGAGCCTGGACACACACTCTTGGCGGATCACTTCGGCAGCGAATTCCCGGTAGCGGTTGCTCGACAGGCCGGCGGCCGAGTGGTGAACGAATGGCGGTTGTTGCCAGCGAGGGACAACGATTTCTGGGACTGCCTGGTTCTGAACGCGGTCGCTGCATCGATGCAGGGTGTGCTATGGTCGGCTGCCGGTCCATCAGCATCAGAAAGCAAACCGCGGATTATCTCCATGAACGCGGAACGTGAAGCGGCGATGGCGAGACAAGCGGGAGGCGGCAAAGTGACGAAGCTCTGATCTGGCCGTTCCACGGCTGCGGGATCGTCCTTGCAGACGACGAATCGGTCAGCGTAGACCCCTGAACCCGTTAAACGCGAAGCCAGAGGCTTTTCCGGCCCGACAACCCTTAATTGCTCGATTACGTCCATTGATGGACGACAGATGAGGCAAACGACCGAATTATCCAGCGATGGACTTGACCGATAACCGCAGATGGACAAAACTTTCATCATGGCAGCGAAGAACTCACAACCGAACGAACTCGCGAACTGCAAGACGTGCAGCGTCCGGATGGTTTTGGTCAAGACTCGCTCTGCCGGACCTGGATTGATTCGACGTGTGAAACGCTGCCCGAATTGCAAGGCTGAACTCCGGACTATCGAACGACCCGAGCAACCGGAACAAACCCAGACGACCACCCCGACCGCTTTCGCCGCGGTGCAAACACCTGGATTCACGACATGACCTCGCCCACCCTCATCGACCTCGAACCGATCGACCTGGCCGCCGTGCCGGACCTCGAAGCGGTTGATGGTGCCGACACTGAGTTGGCCATCGAGCCAACAGTCATCGAGCCCACTCCCGCCGACCCGACCCCGGAATCCGCACTCTCCCCGATCACTCCATCCATTCAGGCCGATCGAATCGCCGCGGCTGTCATCGGGTGGCTTGCCGACATCGAGCGGTTGCCCGAACTGAACACCAGACTCGAAGCGATCCAGGAGAAAACCCAGGCAGTTTACGCGGAGTATTCCGCTGGCATGACAGAAGTGAACAAGCGTTTCAGCGACTCACTCAGACCCCTGGATTCCGAGCGCAAGGAACTGGAATCGCAAGTCGCGACCGCGGAAGCCGCAAAAGAGCAACTGAGCAAGATCGCTGAGTTGATCCAAGAACCAGTCATCACAACGAAAGGGTAATCATGTCCACGGTTAAACCGCCCCAAAAAGAGTTGTTCCGGAACGCGATGGCCTCCACTCTCGCCGCGAAAGATCAAGCGGAGGCGGATCGACAGGCAACCGTCAAGCGGGAATACGATGCTCTCGTGATCCGCTGCGCCGACTCCACCGATGGCGTTGACCCGGCCAGTGTCATCGCGTTCCTCGATGAGCATGGGTTTGATATCGACGAGTTTCAGGCCGCAGTTGTGCTTCGATGCGACCGGACAGAAAACATCAAAACTGCCGCGACCCTGCCCAAGAACGAAAAGCTCGTGACGGACCTCCGCGACCAGAT
>DASZJS010000013.1:0-2667 GCA_035947935.1 Gemmata sp.
GTTGTCTTCGCCGGTCACTGACATACTCCTCAGTGGTGCCGCGGGCCACGACCTCGTACAGTATCGCCTGCTTGTCTCCGTGTTTGCGGAGAATGCGACCGAGACGCTGGACATTCTCAGTGGCACTTCCCGTGCCCGATAGCACAATCCCAACCCCTGCTGCCGGGACATCCACGCCCTCGTTCAAAACCTGACACGTAACGACTGCCGTGTATTCCCCGACGTGGAACCGATCGAGAATCGCTTTTCGTTCCTTCGGCCTCGTCTGATTCGTCATGGCTGGGATGAAATAGCGGCGAGCGATGTTGTAAACAGTTGCGTTGTCGGCTGTGAAGATCAGCGTGCGATCGCTCGCGTGCTTGTGGAGCAGTTCTTCGAGCAACTTGAACTTGCCACTCGCGGTTTGCATGATCCGCTTTTGTTCGCGATACGCACGAAGTGCCTTCCAGCCGTCAGGTGTTTTGCTTGCCTCAAAGAGGAACCGGCGGAAGCCATCCGGTCCAGAGAGCGAGATGTTCCGGTCGGCCACAAAGCGGCGATATTCCTCCCGGCAGTTTGTGTACGTCTGCATCTCTTCCGGAGTCAGATCGATGTACACCAGACGGGTTTCATAAGGAGCGAGGAATTCGCCAGCCACATCGGTGATGTCGAGCCGGTAGACGACGGAACCGATCAGTTGTGGGAACAACTGATCGCCACCATCCGCGCGTTCGGGAGTAGCCGTGAGCCCGAGCCGGAATGGTGCCAGTCCGGCATTCGCTGCCTCCATATAAGACATACCCGGCAGGTGATGGCATTCATCGAAGATCACGAAACCATATCGATTCGCCCACTTTTCGAGGTGAATGTAGGCCGAGTCGTAAGTGGTAACGGTGAGGGGCTTGTAATCGAAGACGCTGGCTCCCACCATCCCGACTTCAACTCCGAATGCTCGCTCCAATTCTTGCGCCCACTGCACCATCAAATCGATTTTCGGAGTGACAATCAGGGTCGGTCGGCCAACTTTTTCGATGCACAGGAAGGCCATAAACGTCTTGCCAGTGCCAGTCGGCATCACGACCACTCCGCGGCGACTCTTCAACCATGCCGCAACCGCCGCGGACTGGTACTCGCGGGCCGTGCGCTCGGCGTTCAACTTCCAGCCGGTTTGTTCCGCAGGCCAGCCGCGGGCAGTATCCTCATATGGCCGCTTTTCACGAATCAACTGTTCCACGATGGCGCGATAGTGCCGACCCTGGGCACGGTGAGTCGATGTGCGTGGATCGAAGAGTACGCCTGAAAGCGACTGGAAATCGAATCCATGTGGCCCTCCGGAGACCACGACGGTTCCGCGGTCGTAGGTCAACTGAATGGCGTCTTCGCTCATGACACGATTATGACGAAGTGGACGGAAGTTGACCAGCCAGCATCGGGTATGATCGGAAGAAAAGCGAGAATTCTCTTTCCCGCGCGACGCGCTGTTCTCCCATCGGGGAGAAGTTTGTTAAGAGGGCGTGAACAATGATCGCAGGCCGGCCGTCGGAGATCCTTCGACAACTCGAAGAACGCAGGACTCCCGATCGCGAACTGCTTGCCCGGTTCGTGCGCGAGCGGGATCAAGTCGCGTTTGCCGAACTCGTGCGCACTCATGGCCCGGTTGTTCTGGGCGTCTGTCGCGGTGTAACCGGACACCCACAGGATGCCGAGGACGCCTTCCAGGCCGTGTTCCTGATCCTGGCCCGCAAGGCCGCCGCGATCGGGAACCCGGACTTATTGGGGAACTGGCTGTATGGTGTCGCGGTGCGGGTGGCTCAAAAGGCCCATCGAACAGCAGCTCGTCGCCGCGTCCGGGAGGTTGCGGTGAGTGCGATGCCGGATACACCCATTCCACCCGATGAAGCGGTCCCTGAACTGAATCCGATTCTCGATGAGGAGTTGGCAGCCCTGCCCTCCTGGTATCGGGATGCGATTATTCTTTGCGATTTACGCGGCGTATCTCGGGAAGAGGCAGCGGCGGCGTTGGGTGTGCCGGAAGGGACGCTTTCGAGCCGGCTTGCCAATGGACGGAAGAAACTGGCTGCCCGACTGACAAAACGCGGCATCGCTCTCTCGACCGCAGCGATCCCGGCAACTTTATCCGCGACTCAGGCGGCTGTTTTGCCAACCGAACTGGTTACGAAAACCTGTGGTCTGGTGGCGGACTGGATGGCCGGCGGGGCGATTCCGAGGCCGCTCATCAAGCTCACCGAAGGAGGAATGACTGTGCGAAAGATTCTTGTACTTGGGGTGTTGACAACCGTGGCTGTTGTCGCGAGTGTCGTGTATGCGGCTCAACCCGTAGCGAAGCCACAAACAACCGACCCATCAAAACTCTCTACAGTTGCGGGGAAGTCCGAGATCGCGCAGCAACCCGTTCCCAATAACAAGCCGGGCGACAAGACGGTCACCTTCTCAAGCGCGCCGAAACTACTCCGTGGGTTTGATGTCAACCTCATGGAAATCTCCACGGTTCTTTGGAATGCACAAGGGACTCAACTCGCCATCGCAGGCAAGGATCTTAACCGGCAAATTCGGATGGAAGGGGCAGTTCAACAAGTGCCTACTGCTTTAAGGATCTTCACACTCGATCCATTCGATACCTTCCTTTTACGTCCCTTGAACAATAGCAAGCTAGTTGGATTTACGCCG
>DASZJS010000014.1:0-6320 GCA_035947935.1 Gemmata sp.
TCCACAAACAGCAGATGCATTCGATGTATTGCGTAACGACAGACCATTCACAACATTTAACAGCCGGATCGAATCGAGTTTGGCGCACAAGAAAACGGCCGAGGTACTGGAACTGTTGGATACACGACCGGGTGAACTCGCTCGCCGACTGGACCATCTCGCCCGCATCAGTCCCGATCCTCAGACCGTGGTTGCCCGTTTCGCCGAACGTGCCGAGCGCGTTTCCACGCCTGTTTTGTTGCAAGTGCTGACGCACTTTCGTCACCGCAGCGAACCTGCAGATCTTCGCACATTCTTTCCGAAAGGAAGCGTTGCCAATCTCTTCGCCACGACGGAACCACTCCCGAAGTTGGCCGCGGATATGTCCACCGAGTTCGCGGCGATATGCGAACGCACACTTCTCGATCGCTTTGTCAAGTTACCATCCCTTGGGAAGTGCTATCTCGATCCACAACTGAAGAACTACCTCGTCCCCTTCTCGCAACGATCGGCTTCAAAGTCGCTGCGAACGCTCGTTCGGGGCAGCCGACTGCCATTGCCGGACTGTGCGACGCTTCGTTTCTTCGTGTGGTGGAAGAATGGGCGGAGCCGCGTCGATATCGACTTATCCGCAGCGATGTACGATGCCGATTACAAGTACATCGATACTCTGGCCTATTACAACTTGAAGAACTTCGGTGCCCATCATAGCGGCGATATCACGGATGCTCCCAAGGGAGCTGCCGAGTTCATCGACATCGACATCGCTCGTTGTGTGGCTCAGCGGGTGCGGTACGTCGTTATGTGTCTCAGCAGTTTCACCCAGCAACCCTATTGCGATCTTCCCGAGTGCTTTGCAGGCTGGATGGCTCGTCAGCAGCCGAATTCCGGCGAAATCTTCGAGCCGAAAACAGTGGTCGATAAAGTCGATATCGCCGCGGATACGAAATTGTGTCTCCCGGCCATCTTCGACATTGTGAAGCGCAAAGTGATCTGGGCCGACATCGCTCTTGCGACTGATCCCCGATTCGCGAACAACGTCCATAACAGCCTGAGCGGCGTTTCGCTCATGCTTCGTGCAGTCACGCAACTTCAAAAGACGGACTTGCACACGCTATTCGATTTGCACGTCCGAGCCCGTGGGGAAGTGGTTTCGGAGATTGGGGCGGCTCAAACGGTCTTCGCGGTGGACCGGGGTATCACACCCTTCGATCTGGATCGCATTACGGCTGAATACATGTAGTAGACCATCTACTCAAAAAAGGTGGGTTGAGGTTAGGTGGTTGCCGAACCCAGTGGCTGAACTGCGAAAAAACAGCCCACCTTTTTTGAGTAGATGGTCTAGTAGGGTGGGTCGAGTCTTCGAGGCCCACCTTTGTTTCTTGTGCGTGGTTGTGGTGGGCCTCGACGTGCTGCGCACGGCTCGACCCACCCTACGAAACCCCAAAGCACTCACTTCACGAATCGGTAGATCCCGCGGCCGTTCGGAGCCATGGTCATGAAGTACAGTTCGCCTTCCTCATCCTCTCCGAACGACATCACCGGTTTGGATGGGTCTTTGATCGGCCGGTTTGCCACCACACGCCCGAGCTTGGGATCGTACTTCAACGCCCAGATCTTTGAGGTCACGTAGTCTGCGTGCAGGTAACAGCCCTCAAGTTCAGGGAGTAGCTTGCCGCGGTACACCGTGCCGCCCGTGATGGATTTGCCGACATCGTGGTTGTACTCCCAGATCGGCTCGATGAACTCCTTTTGCGGGCCGGTCCCCTTCCCGCCGAACGGATGCAATCCCTCTCGGCGATTCCAGCCGTAGTTCCCGCCCTTCACGATCAGATCGATTTCTTCAAACAGATTCTGGCCCACATCCGCGCACCAGAGCTGTCCGGTCTTGCGATCGAAGCTGATCCGCCACGGGTTCCGCAAACCGTAAGCCCAGATTTCCGGCAACGCACCCTTCGTGCCAATAAACGGGTTGTCTTTCGGAATGCCGTAGTTCTTGCCATCTTCCTTCCGGTCCACATCGATCCGCAAGATTTTGCCGAATAGCACGCCGAGATTCTGGGCGTTGTCGAACGGATCGTTCCCGGCTCCGCCATCGCCATGCACAACGTAAAGGAACCCATCCGGGCCGAAGCAAATGGTCCCCCCATCGTGATTCCAGAACGGGCGCTTGGTGTAGCGGATCAGTTGTTCCTCGGAAGCCGGATCGAGCTTGGTGGGGTCTTCCTTGCTGAGTCGGAACCGGGAGACAACATTCGTCATCTTCTCTTTCTTGGGCGTGTAATAGACGAACACTTCGCCCGTTGTCTTGAACTTGGGGTGAAACGCCAGTCCCAGGAAACCTTCCTCGTTGGTCCGGTCGTCGTACTGAACGCGATCCTGAATATCGAGGAACACCTTGGTCTCGGTGGCCTTCTGGTCGTTGGGGAAAACGTGAACGACGCCGTGTTGGGTGCCCACGAACACGCGGTTCGAGCCATCTCCAGCGTGAGTGAGGACGAGGGGGCGGAGGGGAGTCACCCTGCCATTAGGACTTTCGGGAGACCAATCGGCCCACTTCAGATTGGGGAAGGCGACTTCGGTTTTGAGCGGCATGGGCGAGTCATCGATCTCCGCGCCCGGCACCTGGGCCGGAATGGCGGTGATCGTGCCGGCCTTCATATCCGGAACCAGAATGAACCGGCCGGTTGGATCGAGACAGGTATCGGCAGCAGATTGGAAACCTTCGGCAACCAGCTTCGGCTTGTCGCCCGGTCGCGCGATCACGAACAGTTTGCCATTCTTCCAGCTCGAAACGAACAGCCTGCCGTTATTGTCCCACGTCACCCCATCAGCCCCATCCAGTCCCTCGGCTATCTTCTCGGAACTGTTATCTCCGAGCTTGATCCGATACAGGAAGCCACTGCCGAAGTCCGCCAGGATCAGGTGCGATGCTCCATCCATCGCGAGGCCATTCGGGGTATGCAACCCAGGTAGGCGCTTTGCATCGACAACCGTGCTGACGAGTCCGTTCGGGGTGATTCGGTACACCGCTCCACCACCGCCCTTGAGGTCGCCCGAGTCGCTGACGAACACGGTTCCACTCTCGGGATCGATGGCGATATCGTTGAGGAACAACGGAGGAACGGGAAAAGCATTTGCTGGAGCGAACAGTTCGGCCTTCGGTTCTTTCTGGGTGGCATCGATGCGATAGACTTTTGTCTTGTCGGCCACGAATAGCCACCTCTGGTATGCGGCCATCCCCTTGGGGTCATCGAGCCCGGTTACGAACGGCACGGCCTTGCCATCGTCCTGGATCAGCATGACGGCTCCATCGCCATCCTTGTCGAACTCACCAATGGTGGTGACGTACAACCGGTTGTAAGCGGGCGTTCCGAACCCACCCGGGCCGAAGCCACCGGGACCTGGTCCAGCCGGCCGGCCGCCGGGACCAAGGCAAACGGACTCGGGATTCACCAGTCCCGTGACCATTGGCTTGGGCAATGGTTGCTGGGCAACGACAACCGAGAGGGGGGCCAGAGTCAGGATCAATGCCAGGATGATAAAGCGTTTCATTGCGCGGAATCCTCACGCAGAAGGGAAAGGGTGCCGCGTTAGTGTCACCGGGCGACGGGTCGGGGGCAAGGGGATAGCTCTCAGAAAGCAAACCGGACCGCGGAATTCTCCTCGGCCCGGTTTGGCCTGCTATTGCCAGTCCCATAGCACACCCGATACAAAGTCTCGATTTCTTGGGACTTTATTCCTCAACAACCAGACTTTACGATTCCGAACTATGCCGGTATCCCTCCATCCGGATGACACGCAATGTTCGACTCCCCACCGGATCACGATCAGCGTTTGAAGGTGCTTCTGAAGGAGTTCTTCGAGCAGTTCTTCCAGTGCTTCTTCTCGGACTGGGCCGAGCGCTTCGATTTCTCCGACATAACCTGGCTCGACAAGGAGGTCTTTCTGGCTCCCCCGCAAGGAGAGAAGCGACAACTCGACCTCGTGGCTCGCTTACGCATCCGCCCCGATGCACCACCACCCCAGTCACCCCAGTCCGACCTTACCGAACTGGTCGCCCTTGTCCACGTCGAGGTCGAATCGCGTGAGAGCGTACAACCGTTCCGACCGCGGATGTTCGAGTATTACGCGCAATTGCGACGGGATAGCGGTCTGCCGGTGCTGCCGATCGGCCTGTATCTGCGTGTCGGTCTGGATGGCATTGGCTGGGATGCCTACGAGGAGTATTTCTGGGACCACTGCCTGCTCCGCTTCGAGTATGCTTACGTGGGCCTACCCAGTTTGCCGGCCGAAGAGTACGCGAGTGGGGAACATCTGTTGGGTGTGGCCCTGAGTACCTTGATGCGGACCCCACGCGAACGCCAGGCGGAACTGTACGCTGAGAGCTTGAAACGGATTGCTCTATCGAGCGAAAATGACTGGAGACGGCATCTGCTGACGGAATGCCTTGAAGCGTATGCTAATTTGGATGAGGTCCAACGTCTGCGGTTCCAGGCGTTGTTGGAAACCGAACCCTATCGGGAGGCGAAACCACTCATGATTACCACCTACGAACGCGGCAAGGCGGAAGGCAAGGCGGAAGGCAAGGCCGAAGGAATAATTGAAGAACGTCGCGAGCTGGTGTTGCTTCTGTTGGGTGAGAAGTTCGGGCCTCTGGCACATGAGGTTCAACAGCGTGTTGCTGACCTGACTCCCGAGCAACTTCGTCAGCTTCTGGTGAATTTCGTCAACGCTACCTCACTCAAAGAGTTGCACCTCGAAGATTGAGATAACACGAAACCCGACCCAAACCCTCACAACTCCCGGCCCGCGAGCCAGCCGGTGCTCCACGCAGACTGAAAGTTGTAGCCGCCGATCCAGCCATCCAGATCCAGCACTTCGCCGGCAAAGTAGAGTCCCGGAACCTTTTTGCTCTGCATCGTTCGCGAGTCCACCTCATCGAGACTCACACCGCCAGCCGTCACCTCCGCTTTCTCGAATCCAAGCGTTCCACGCAACGGTAGCCGGAGCCGCTTCACCGTCGAAACCAGCTTCTGGCGATCTGGCTTGCTCAACGCCGCGGCTTTGCGATCGATCGCCAGACCACACACGATGAGTAACTGATCCGCCACTCGCCGCGGTATCTTCGTGGATAGCACGCCGGCAAGAAGTTGTTTTCCGTTCGCAGCGCTTTCAATGCGCACGAACTCATCGAAGACCTGTTCTGCTTCACTCGGAAGCAGATCGAGTTCCAGAGTCAGTTTGCCCGGTTCGGGGTGCCCACTGACAGCCCGGCTTACATCGAGCGGAGCGGGGCCGGTCAACCCAAAATGGGCAAAGAGCATTGATCCCCGACGCCCTGTCAGCGATTTCCCTTCGGGGTCGAGAACCTTCAGGTTTACCTCGGGGATGGTGATTCCGCGGAGTTCTGCGATCCACGGAGCCTGCACCGTGAGCGGGACGAGCGCGGGTCGCTGGGGAACGATTGTGTGGCCGAACGTGCTGGCAAAACCGTAACCGTCGCCGGTCGTGCCGCATCCGGGGTAGGACCGACCCCCGGTGGTAATCAACACCTTACTCGCGGTGAGGGTCCGGGAACGAGTGACCACCCGGAATCCACCTTCCGGATGCGGGAGAATCTCGCGAGCCGGTTCGTTCATCGTAAGCGTTGCTCCACTGCGGGCGAGTCGGCGGAGCAACGCATCGAGTACATCCACCGCGCGATTGCTCACGGGGAAAACCTTGCCTGTCTCCTCGATCTTGGTGGCGACCCCTTCGGCCTCGAAGAGGGCCACGGTTTCCCGCGGACCCAGCGCTGCGAGAGCCGAGTGCAGAAACTTTCCATTCGGCCCGAACGAGGCAACGATCCCGCGAGCATCGCAATCGTGGGTGATGTTGCAGCGCGTGCCGCCGGACATCAGGATTTTGACTCCCGGTTTCTTCCCCTTTTCCAGTAGCAGCACGCGGCGGCCTCGCTCCGCTGCGTGGATCGCGGCCATCAAGCCAGCGGCTCCGGCTCCGGCAATGATCGCGTCGTAGTCAAATCTCATTGTGGATGTACCAAAAGGACGATAACGAGGATTAACGACGGACGAGCAATGGACTCGGTTCACCGCCGAAGAGAAGTGTTACGTGAGAGGGTATTCTAATGGCCGAATCATTGGATTGGTCCAAGCTGCCCACGTCGTTGAGTTGGTTGGCCGAGCCAGCCGAGCAGTACGGGCACCTTCAGTTCGATGACCCCATCTACGACTACCTGCGACGGGTCGGGCCAGATGAACGGGTTGCTTTGAGGGAGTTGGGTGAGCGTTGGGGTAAAGCGTGGGAGGACATCAATCGTTGGTTGGACGCCTACCCCA
>DASZJS010000015.1:0-19350 GCA_035947935.1 Gemmata sp.
TTGTGTTTCGCACCATTGCCGATCTTGTTCAGTGCCTCAACGAACGTCGGGACCACTGCCAGTTCACTCAAAGCAGCGGGATGTTCCGTGCCGATGTGGATGTCGAACCAGACCTCGCGCCCATGATGTTTGGCCAGATCGAGAATCTTGCGGTGGGCCGAGAGATTGGTGATGCCGGACGCCGCTCCCTTGATGTTGTCCGGGTCGGCGATCGGTTGCCCATAAACAAAATCTCCCACGATCAGGACGATCTCCGGATCGATGGCCCAGACCGCCTCGGCAATGGCCCGAAAGCGTTCCCAGTATTTCTCATCCACCCGCTCCTCGTTACCCAGTTCCAGATGCTTCAGGCGATACGGGGCAGGGTGGCCATCCGCGACACGCTTCTTGCCCCACGCGCTGTCCGCCGAGCCATTGACGTAAGCAACGAAGTCGGCCATGTCCCGCGGCGTTTCATCAATGTTGAACGCGGGGATGGGCAGAAATCCTGCCCCTTCGCAGAGGTCGAGAAAGTCAACGATTCCCCAGCCGTTCGTGGAATGGGGATACCAGAATCCCTTGTAGGGTGGTCGATGATCGCGCGGGCCGATCATCTTCTTCCAGCGATACTCCGGAGCGTTCACCATCGAACCGCCGTAGCGAAGAACGGTCAAACCCTGGTCGATCATTCCCTCCACCACATCGCGGCGTAGCGGCAAGTTCTTGAATCGTCCCCACGCGCCCGGTTGCAGGAAGGCATGTCCCACCACTACGCTGCCGGGTGCCTTCAATTTCAACACGAAACGCCCCAGAGGATCAGTGGCGTCGGGCGTCAGGGTGAAGTTCAACCGCTGCCAGTCTTTGCCGCGGACATCGAGCTTGGCCTGGGCATAAGTTTTGGCACCATCGCGGCTTTCCAGCCCCGCGAATAGATCGACTGGTTCCTCAGCGCGAACCCAAACGTATCCTTCGTAAACTTTCCCGGCAATGAGGGAGAGACCCCAACGGTTCAACCCCTGGTTCTCAATGCCGACCTCGCCATTGCCTTTGAGCAAGGAGAAACGCTGCGACTGCGTTCCGATGAACGGCTTTCCGGTTTCGAGTGCATAGTGGGCGGTCGCCGTGCCTCTTTGCAGTGGCCGCCACATCCCGCTCACCGGGCCGGTATCGTCGGGGTTCGGCTGGAAAGGAACCGGCTCGGCTTTGTCGTTCGTCTGGATAGTGAGATTGCGGTACCGCGCTGCACGTTGCCATTGCCGGAGTCCGAAGCCGCCGGTCTTGAGAGGGTGTTCGCGGTCCTCGTAGGTAATCAGGGTTTTGCCATTCACCTGGACTTCCAGAGACTGCTCGGTCATCCGGACAGCAAGGCGAATCCATTCACCCGTCAGCACCTCGCAAGGGATGTTTTTGATATGCTCCCAGTTGTGCCGGTGGCGGCCCAGGACAAGCGTGCGATCGGCAGGGTTCAGCGACACTTCGTAGCCGTCAAAGTTATCGGCTCCCGGTCCCGGTTTATTCGTTTTGACGATCAGCCCCGAATTACCCGCCGCCCGGTCGAGAAAGAACACCTCAACTGCCACGGTGCCCTTGGAAAACGGGGCATGGTCGCTCACCAGCTTGGGTCCAGGGCCACCATCCGCGTGAATTTCCTCCCCCTTCAAGGTCCAGGTTCCTTCATAGGCAACGAAGCCCTTGAGCGGTTGATGGGAAGAGGCTTCCTGAAAGCTTTCACCGAAGAGCATCTGACTATAGATGCCGCCATAGATTTCGTGATTGACATCCTCAATGCAGGCTCCGGTCAAAAACCGGCTCACCTTACCCGCGGATTTGGCGACATCCACCCGAATCGTCGCTTTCGGCTCCGTCTTGCCCTCATCCCTACCGACACCAGGCAATGGGAACGCGAGCAAGACCGCCGACAACCCGATCACAAACCACACGTTGGCTTTCGGCATTGATTCCCCTTTTCTTAAAACCGTGCGCGCTCATGCGTCCGCATTTCCTTCGGCGGCGTTAATATTGATAGACGTTTCGCATTCGCCGGAGAATGGTCATGGCGAGTCACCCGGGCAACACCGGACTGCGAGCGGCCTTGTCGGCCGCGGGCGTGAAGCGACTGACGGATCGTGAACTGCTCGCCCAATTCTGCGAAGGCGACCAAAGCGCGTTCGCGGCCATTGTCAAACGCCACACCGGAATGGTGCTCGGGATTTGCCGTCGCGTGCTGCCTATTGTGCAGGATGCCGAGGATGCGTGTCAGGCCACCTTTCTCGTTTTAGCCCGAAAAGCCAAGACAGGCCGATGGCAAAACTCAATTGCCAACTGGCTCTATATCACGGCTCGACGAATCGCATTGACAGAAAACCGAGCGGCGACCCGTCGAATGAAGCGACAGTCGCATACAGCGTCGGCTGCCGTCTCCGCGCTCGATGAAATGACGGGGCGTGAAGCCTTCGCCGCACTGGATGAAGAGTTGGACAGGCTGCCCGCGATCTATCGTGAGCCGATGGTTTTGTTTTACCTGCAAGGACTGACGCGAAACGAAGCGGCCACCCGCCTGGGGATTGCCTCCGCAACGTTGAAAAGTCGGCTCGATCGTGGACGCAAGAAACTCGCCGAAGCGTTGAGCAAACGCGGCATCGACGTCGGTGCCGGCCTCATGGCCATTGCCGCAATTTCTTCTGCGCAGGCGTCCTCGCAGCGGCTTTTTGATTCGATCCTGGCCACGGTAGGCGGTTCACCGTCCGCATCCGTAGCCGCCATTGCTCAGGGGGTTGTCGTGAACGGGTTTTCACTAACAGCGAAATTGCTGGTGTTGGCGATCGCCGCGGCCGTGGCGGGGTTCGGGCTGGCGTCGATGCCGATCGCGGACGAACCGCAAAAGCCTGCGATCGAGAGGACGAAGCAGGCAGTGACGAAGGAATACGTTAAGAGCAACACCAAGTGGATGGGCGAGCAACCCGCGGCGAAGGCGGACGAACCGACGAAGTACAAGCCGATCGATCCCGAAACCATTGCCGCCTACGAAAAACTTGGGGCCATCTACGGTGGGTTTGAAGTCGATGATTCTGGGGGGAATTATAAACATTTGCCCGGAAAGGAAGCGGCGGCACAGCACCTGCCAGGATTCCGCTTCGCGACGCTGCCGAACGACATGATTCCCAAATTGCCACAAGTCCAGGTTGCTTTCGGGCTTTCCTTTGGCTGTCTGAAGGTGACGGACGCGGGTCTGCAGGAGTTGAGAGGTCTCAAGAACCTCACCGGGCTTGACCTTGGCTTCACGCAAGTGACGGATGCGGGACTCAAAGAACTCAAGGATCTCAAAAATCTCACCACGCTTATCCTTAACTTCACGAAAGTGACCGACGAGGGACTCAAGGAACTGAAGGATCTCAAAAATCTCACCACGCTTTACCTGATGGGCACAAAGACAACTGGCAGAGGACTGAAGGATCTCAAAAATCTCACCATGCTTAACCTGTTTGAAACGCAAGTGGCGGACGAGGGACTAATGGAACTGAAGGATCTCAAAAATCTCACCATGCTTACCCTTAACTTCACGCAAGTGACGAACGAGGGAATCAAGGGAATCAAAGACCTCAAGAACCTCACCACGCTTTCCCTGAGCAGCACGAGAGTGACAGACGCCGGACTGAAGGAAATCAAAGACCTCAAGAACCTCGTTTCGCTTGCACTTATTGGCACGAACATTACAGACGAGGGACTCAAGGAACTCAAAGAACTCAAGAACCTCAGCGAAATTTGCCTGATGGGCACGCGAGTGACGGACGAGGGGTTCAAGGAACTCAAGGAACTCGAGAATCTTACCAATCTCGACCTTCGTGGTACGAGTGTGACAGGCATTGGATTCCGTGAACTGAAAGACCTCAAGAACCTCAGTGAGCTTTGGCTCAATGACTCAAAAGTAACAGATGCGGGATTGATGGAACTGAACGACCTCCGAAGCCTCACCAAACTTGTGCTCGATGGCACGCATGTGACGGATACGGGCATAACTAACCTGAAAAACCTCAAAAAACTCAAGTGGCTTGAACTTCATGGCACGGAGGTCACGGGCGGCGGCCTGCACGAATTCGAGGATCTCACCACGCTGTACCTGACCGGCTCGAAAATGACGGACGAGGGGTTGAAGGAGCTGAAGGATCTCAAGAACCTCACGATGCTTGAGCTCGACAACACGAAGGTGACGGACGAGGGGCTCAAGCAACTGAAAGACCTCAAGAATCTCACCAGGCTTGGTCTGGACCACACGAAAGTGACGAACGAAGGGCTCAAGCAACTGAAGAACCTCAAGAACCTGACGTCGCTTAGCCTGGACCACACGAAAGTGACGGACGAGGGAATCAGTCAACTGAAAGACCTCAAGAACCTCACATCGCTTGGCCTTCGGGACACCCAGGTGACGGACAAAGGGCTGAAGGAACTCAAGGACGTCAAGAGCCTCACAAGCCTGATCCTTATTGGCACGCATGTGACGGATGAAGGACTTAAGGAATTGAAAGACTTCAAGAACCTCACCTGGCTGCAACTTACGGAGAACATAACGGAGGCGGGTCTGAAGGATTTAAAAACGGCTCTGCCGAAGTGCGGGATCATTCGCGGTGAGCTTTCGATCAACCGCACCGTAGGGGAGCCTCCACCTATTTTTCCATGACTCTATCCGACCAATGTCATTCCACCACGCGTGGAGTATATAGCGGGAGTGTATCGGAATCGAACCGACTGGGAGCGTTGTTCACACCCCCCACAGGTTTTGAAGACCTGGACCCGCACCAGCGGTGCAAACACCCCCAAATGAGATAAAAACTTGTTCTCTAGACTTTTGGATTGTACCAGGAATGACCTGAAATCCATTACCCCTTTCGATCGAGACGAGGCTTGCCTCGTCAGCCGACGCTCCGGAAGAAGAAGGTAGGCAAGCCCATCCACTGATTCACAAAGGCAGGAGGCGATACCTACTTCGGGAACAACGCTGTCTCGCTCTCACAGCGACCGCTCTGTCAAGCAAGCTGATACTGAAGCCGCCCGTCATGGCCACGGGTACTCCATTTGCCTGGCAGTCTTCTCGGCGATTTCCTTTCCCAATAGCCTGCCGACGACATGCAGGCTCATGTCGATCCCCGCTGCGATCCCTCCCGAGCAGACCACACGCCCATTGTCCACGAAGCGACGATCGGCATGAACGATGGTGGTCGGGGCCGTCTGACGCAGCAGGTCGATGGCCCCGTGGTGCGTGGTTGCCTCAAGGCCATCGAGCAACCCGGCCTTCGCCAGCAGCAGTGCCCCGGTACAGACCGACATGACCAGTTCCGCCTTCGAGGATGCCTGCCTGATCCATTCGATCAACGCCGCGTTGTGCATCTCATTGCGTGTGCCCTGACCACCAGGGATCAACAGCAGATCGGGCTGAGGACAATCCGCAAGCCGATGGTGAGAGTTGACACTGAGACCACCGCGGGCAAGGATCGGACTGGCTTTCTCTGTCACAGTCAGGACGTTGAAAGCGGGCGGATCAGTGAAGCGGTTGGCGACCGAGAAGACCTCGAACGGGCCGCAGAAGTCCAGCACTTCCACATCGTCGAAGAGCAGGATCGCCAGGGTACGGGTTGCCATCGAGAACCACCCTTTCGTCTCAGGTTCAATCGCCACTTTTCGCCCACCCCGCTGCCAAGGCAGTGGCAGTCGCATTGACCTGGGACAGTAAATCGGCGTGCGCCAGCGATGCTTGTGGGATGGCTGAGGCACCCCAACGTGTCCCGCCGATTGCCCCCACGAGGACAGGGCAGTAGTTGGCAGGCCCAGCGAACACCAGCGACCCCTCCAGCGACTCGGCGAAGGTGGATGATGAGCCGACGAAGTACAGCGCTGCTCGAAGCACATCCAGTGCATAGCCGCCGTTGTTACCCTGCCCGTCCTGCTCGGTGTATTCGCTACATACCGACACAGCATTGTCCCAGCTTACACCACGAATCAACGACCGGCACAGCTTGTTGACCACAGCGGCGATCTCGCCAGCGAGTGGGTCGTAGTGTGTCAGAGCGGCTTCGGTCATCGCACACGCAACGAGGTCTTCGTCGGAGATTGCGGCGAACATCGACAGCGGTGAGGATCGGTGAGCCGGGTTGCAGCCCGCCGTCTTGCCGCCGAATTCCCGGTGAACCTGCAATGTGACGTCCTGAGCTGGCGTTCCAGCCGCAAACAGTGCGAGTGCCCTGTCGCTCACAGGGCCTGTGTCGAACGCTCCTTCCCGCCACCAGTCCAGGTAGCGGTTCAGGATATCGGCTGAGTTAAAGCCGCCACAGACGAGAAGGCTTTCAGCCAGCCGAACGGCCATGCGGATCGGGCCGCCGATCCGGTCCCCGGCAGCCAGCCCAACCAGGACGCCCCGACAACGATCTTCGGCGGTGGCAGTATCGCTCATGGTTCATGGTCCATCGCGATCGGCCCTCGGTCAGCCTGCCTGTTTCAGGACAGCAACGAACGCTTCGCCGGCCCGCACGATGATCGGCTCATTCAAGTCCACCCAGCCGTCATCGCCAACGGTTGCCGTTGTCAGCAGGCCCAATCGCTCGCCGGTGCTGGGGTCGATTTTGAAGACCGATACCTGCCGTCCAGTCTCGACGCCTTCCAGGTGGAACCGAGGGATGATCCGGGCTTCAGCGAAGTGGAAGGTGAACCAGTCGTCCTGGTAGAGCGGCAGCATGATCGTTCCTCGTTCATCACCCGACTCACTTCGCCTTATAACCAACTTCTCAGTGAGGGTGACCTTCTTCACGGCTGGCTGTTTCAGCACACACCCTCCTCGGACGTCATGCAGGGATAAGATACTCGCCAGCGGCATGTCAGTCCGGCGCGACAGCGGACACTCGGGACGGATTATCGCACAAGGAGGTTTGCGATGGGACAAAAGTTGATGGGAAAGTCTGTGAACGCGATGTCTCGATTCCTGCTCAAGCGGCCCACTGAGGGCCGCACCATCGCCGTTGTCGGCGACGTGTATCGCTTTTTAGCGACTGGTGAAGACACGAACGGCACATACGCTCTGTGGGAAGCCATCGTGACCCCTGGCGGCGGACCCCCCCCTCACATCCACAGCCGGGAAGAAGAAGGCTTCTACATTTTGGAAGGCGAGATCACCTTATCTGTCGGCGAAGAACGGATGGTGGCAACAGTGGGGATGTTCGTTAATCTGCCGGTCGGGTCGCTGCACTCGTTCAAGAACGAAACGGATCGACCGGCCCGGATGCTGATTTCTGTCGCTCCCGCGGGCTTGGAGCAAATGTTCTTCGAGGTCGGAGTGCCGGTCCCGGCAGGAAGTCAGATCGCACCACTGCCTACAAAAGAGGAAATCGAGAGATTGCTGTCAGTTGCTCCCAAATACGGACTTGAGATGAGGCTGCCGGACCACGGCTAATCGTCGAGAAGAGAGCAACGCTTCCCATAATGAAGTGGATAAGACAATCATGTTTGAGGACTGGCCGAGGCCAAGATCTGGTCTGGCAAATCCGTTCCAAAGTGAACCCCAACTGGAGGACGTTTCATGGGACACAGGACTCGCTGGTTGATGGGTGGGCTCGTGGGCATGGTGGTGCTGGGACTGCTGTGGCCCGGATCGACCGGCTCGCAAACCAAATCGGAACAAAAACCGCTCGACCGCCCTGCGGCACCGCCGGACGACGGCAAGCTGCGCATCCTCTGCTTCGGGGCACATCCCGACGACTGCGAATTACAGGCCGGAGGTGCGGCGTTGCTGTGGGCGGGGAAGGGGCACCACGTCAAGTTCGTCTCCGTCACGAACGGGGACATCGGCCATTGGCGGGAGGCCGGCGGGCCACTGGCCCGCCGACGCAAGGCCGAAGTGGAGCGGGCCGCTCGGATTCTCGGGATCACCACCGAAGTCCTGGACATTCATGACGGGGAACTGCTACCGACGCTGGAGAACCGCCGGACCATCACCCGGCTGATCCGTGAGTGGAAGGCCGACATCGTGATGAGCCACCGCCCGAACGACTATCACCCCGACCACCGTTACACCGGCATTCTTGTACAGGACTCGGCTTACATGGTAGCCGTGCCGAATTTTTGCCCGGATGTGCCTCCGCTGAAAAGCAATCCCATCTTCCTCTTCTACCCGGACTCGTTCCAGAAGCCCAACCCGTTCCGGCCGGATGTTGCAGTTTCCATCGACCCGGTGATGGAAACAAAGCTCGACGCCCTCGACACGCTGGAATCGCAGTTCTACGAGGGTGGGGCGCTGGGTTCGGCGGACCTGATCCCTACAGACCCGAAGAAGCAGGCCGAGCGCCGTCGGGAGATTCGTACCAGGTTCGCCAGTCGCAATCAGGGCGTCGCTCAGCGCTACCGAGAGACATTGACCGAGTGGTATGGCAAGGAAAAAGCCGAGAAGGTGCATCACGCCGAGGCGTTCGAGATTTGCGAATACGGGCGTCGCCCCGACAAGAAGGAGTTGGCCCGTCTCTTTCCCTTCTTCAACGAGTAGATGCGGGGGATGAAATCATGGTCGGCAAGATGCTCTCTCTCGCAATGCCGCTGTCCCTGCGGCGGCGGCAAAAAGTATGCGCATTGCTGCAAATCCAGCACGGGATTTCGCCCTATTCAATAATCGCAAAAAACTGCTTGGAACAGCTTTTCTTCTGGAGTAAAATCTACTGTGTTCGGAGCGATCCGAACACGTTAGCACCCTTCTATGAGGAGGTTGTTATTCGGTGAGTTCGGCCTCGAAAACCTCAAACAAAGGAGGTGTGGCATCGATACTCCACCAGGCCAGAAATACCGGGACCCAAGGGACGCGGATTTCGGCTCCTGCGGACTGGGTGGCCCCGGCTCCTAATAAGGGCTGTTCCCCCAACCAAACTGAAAAGTAACCGATCCGAAGGTACCAGACGGTTCCGGTCGAACTGACGAGAATGCGGCTCGTTGTGCACAGCACAGCGGGCCGCTACTTTTTAGTTGAAAGTGGATAGTTGAAAGTGGAAAGCGAAAACCAAGACACTGAGCTTCCTAACTCTCAACTTTCAACATTCCCGACAAGCTTGTCGAACTCGGCTTCGGTGATAACCTTCACGCCGAGTTCCTTCGCCTTGTCGAGCTTGCTTCCAGCCTTATCTCCGGCTAACACGTAGTCGGTTTTCTTCGACACACTTCCCGCTGTCTTCCCACCCGCTTCCTTGATCTTGCTCTCGATGCTGATGCGGTCGTAGTTCACCAAAGTCCCTGTGACAACCACTGTCTTGCCCGCGAGTGGAAGACCACCCACAGGCGCAGCCTTCTTGTCATGCGTCGTTTTGATGCCCAGTTCCTTTAGCTCCGTAACGAGCTTTTCACCTGTGGGGTTGTGGAAATAGTCGTACACGAACTGTGCCCGCTTCGGCCCGAACCCCTTCACCTTGGCAAGTTGCTCGGGCTTCGCGGCGATAACCGCATCAAGGCTCGGAAATTCTTCGACCAGCACCTCGGCCATCGCCTCACCCACCATGTAAATCGAAAGCGCGGGCAGAAGTCTGGCGAGTCCGCGATCCTTGCTTACAGCGATGCCATCGAGAAGGTTTTGGGCCTTGAGATCGGCGAATCCTTCCAGAGCGAGCAGTTGCTTCTTGGTCAAGCGGTAGATATCGGTGACCGACTTCACTAACCCCGAATCCACGAGCAGTATGGATGCCTCACGCCCCAACCCTTCAATATCCATCCTTGTGCGGCGAGCAAACCCCTCAAGCCGCTTCGCGACCTGCCCCGGACAGACGCCAGTATTCTGGCAGACGAAATTGTAGCTCGTCCCCGTGTCTTCCTTTTCCACCGGGCCACCACACTTGGGACACTTCTCCGGCCACACAATCACCTTTTCCTTGCCGGTGCGATCCGCTTTGATGACATCCACAACCTGCGGGATGATTTCGCCCTTCTTCTCGACAACAACGGTGTCGCCGATCCGCACATCCTTCTCGGCCACCCAGGAGGCGTTGTGCATGCTGGCATAAGTGACCGTCGTACCGGCAAGTTGAACGGGAGGGTCGAACTGGGCGACGGGAGTGAGTTCGCCGAATTTCCCAATGTGGAACTCGACCGCGCCGAGCTTGCTGGTCGCCTGCTCCGCCTCGAACTTGAACGCCTTGGCCCACCGCGGCACCTTGGCGGTAAACCCAAGCCGCTCACGCTGGGCAAAATCGTTCACCTTGATGACGATACCATCGGTGTCATAAGGCAGTTCTCGCCGCTTTGTGTCCCACTCCTTGCAATAGGCGATCACCTCATCCATTGTCGAACACACTTTGGTGTGCGGATTGACCGGGAAACCGAATTTCTTGAGGGTGTCGAGCAAATCCTTCTGCGTCTTGATGGTGAGTCCATCCATTGCACCAGTCCCGTAGGCGAAGAAGTTCAATTTCCGCTTCGCACATTCCTTCGGATCGAGCAGTTTGAGCGTGCCAGCCGACAGGTTGCGGGCATTCTTGTAGGCTTCCTGTTTGTTCTTCGCCTGCTCGGCGTTGATGCGAACGAGTTCGCCGCGGGTCATGTAGACTTCGCCGCGGGCCTCGAAGACTTTTGGCGGCTTCTGGCTCTCCAGTTTCAGGGGAATCGCGGCGATCGTTTTGAGGTTGTGGGTGACATCATCCCCGACATCGCCGCTGCCGCGGGTGGCTCCAACTGCGAGCCTGCCGTTCTCGTAAGTGATCGACATGGATACGCCATCGATCTTCAATTCCACGACGTATTCGACCATCGCCTTCGGGCCGGCAGACTTACGGACATCGGCATCGAATTTTCGCAAATCTGCCTCATCGTAACTGTTCTCGATGGAGAGCATCGGAACCTTGTGCGTGACCTTGGCAAACCCTTCGATTGGTTGACCGCCAACGCGCTGTGTGGGGCTATCCGGCGTCAGCAGTTCGGGGTGCTTCTTCTCCAGGTCGATGAGTTCCTGGAGGAGTTTGTCGAAATCCCGGTCAGAAATGATCGGAGCGGCATCGACGTAGTAGAGGTGATTGTGGTGGTCGATCTGCTGGCGCAGTTCGGCAGCACGTTCGGCGGGTGTTGGTTTGGCCACGGGCAACCCTCATCGTTATGGTTCGAGAAACGAAGAGAACAACGTGATGGTTGGGATTGTGCCCGGAATTGAGCGCGAGAGCAAGGTTGGGAGGAGAAGTGAAAATGATCCCGGAGGGATCACAGCAATTAGCCGGTGGTTGAGCGGAGCGACACCACCGGTCTCTATTCGTAACCGGTGGTGTCGCTCCGCTCAATCACCGGCTAATTGCTACGACCCTTCCAGGGTCGGTACCTCTCTATTGCCGCACGGTGCGAAGGTTGGGCATATCGTCCGAGAACTTCTCGGCCGCTTCCGGGGTCACTTTCGTTCCGCCCACGTTCAGGGTCCGGAGCCCATCGAGAACCTTCAATTCCATCAATCCATCGTCGGTGATCGAGGTCTTCGCCAAGTAGAGCACCTGGAGCCGGTCGAACCCCTTCACCGTGACCATCCCCTTATCGGTGATCTTGGGGTTGCCCGAAAGTGTGAGGTGTTCGAGCATTGTGAGTTCTTTCATACTGGCAAGTTGGGCATCGGTCAGCCCGGCGTTCACGAGTGCGAGATACCGCAGTTCCTTACACTGCCCGATGGAGTTAGCCCCAACCGCGGTGAGATCGGGTTTCTCCAACACGAGTTTGCGAAGGTGCGGCAGTTCCTTGAGCGCAGCGAATCCCTTGTTGGTACATTTGAATGCATCGAATGTCTCCACCCCACCGATCTGGGTGTGTTTCTTCATCCCAACTAGAACGGCATCGGTAATCGTATCGAACTTGGCTAATACTCGGGCCTCAGCGTGTAACTTCGGGTCGAGACTTGCCTTCCCGCCAGATTTGGTCACGAAATCCATTGCAGCTTGTTCGCTGGCGGTTGGTTTATCCGCCGCGGCCGCGCTCATCGTGCCAGCGAAAACGACCATCAGAGCAAATCGCATAGGGGCTCCGTTTTTGGGTTCTACAATATAGACTCCAAAAATAGCTCAAAGTTTTCTTTTATTCCAACAGATCGCGCCTGTTTGCCTCCATGCAAATACCTTCGAGGAAGATTCGAGGAAGAAAACCTCTCATTTCCCTTTTCGTGTGAATGAAGTAAGATATTTGAGCCTGCTTTTCACGCGCGATGGCCCGGCTGATGTGTGAGTGTTTCGGTGGTTCAACGCCGCCAATGCCAACCTCACAAGCCACCAAATGGATCGCCGTGAAATCTCCACCCCGGCCCGGGGGTTGGATTGGATAAGAACCGTTCCCGCCGGAGCCGGATTGATGGCGGACGCTGCGAGTAAGACTCAGGGGCAGGCCCCTGCCAAAACCATTGCGCCGGTGACCGATCCGTCGTTGCCGGACCTCACTGGCCGCACCCTCGGCGACTACCAGATACTTCGTCGACTCGGCGTGGGCGGCATGGGTCAGGTGTACCTTGCTCGACAACTCTCTCTCAAGCGCGAAGTAGCGCTCAAACTCCTTCGGGATGAGTTGAACAAGAACCCGACGGCGTTGATGCGATTCCAGGCCGAGGCCGAGGCCGTAGCCAAGCTCAACCACCCAAACATCGTTCACATTCACCAGATGGGGGAAGTCGAAGGGCTCCGGTTCATGGCCCTGGAGTACGTGGAAGGGCGGAACCTCCGCGACCACCTCGCCAGAAAAGGACCGCCAGACCTCCCGATAACTCTGAGCATCATTCGACAGGTCGTCCTCGCCATCCAGCAGGCCCACGAGTACGGGATCGTTCACCGGGACATCAAACCCGAGAACATACTGATCACGCGTAAGGTTGAAGTCAAAGTGACCGACTTCGGTCTATCCCGCTACTTCGCGGGCGAAACTCCGGCCCTCAACCTCACCCAAAGCGGCATCACGCTGGGAACGCCGCTGTATATGTCGCCAGAGCAGGTCCAGGGGCACGCGGTCGATCACCGAAGCGACATCTATTCGCTCGGTGTGACGTGTTACCACCTGCTTGCTGGCGAACCACCTTTCCGCGGGGCAACTGCATTCGATGTGGCTTTGAAGCACGTTCAGGATCAGCCTCAACCCCTCGGAGAACTCTGTCCGGACCTTCCTGCCGATCTGTGCGGGATGATCCACAAGATGATGGCCAAGAATCCGAACGATCGCTACGCATCGGCACGCGAAATTCTCCGGGATCTGGCCAAGGTACGCGATGGGCTTTCGCTCAGTGGTGGGGGACCAAACACCGGGGCTCGCCTCCAGATTCCAGGTATCGCTTTGTCCGGGCCAATCCCGACTCCGGCAGCAGCGACCCATCACAATGGACTCCAGAACACCGAGGGATTGCCCCTCCAAACTCCGCCTCGGAAGTGGGGCAAATGGGCAATCGGTCTGGGCGTCTGCCTTCTCGCGACAACCGGTGGCGTGCTGTTATCCGCCACGAAGAGCCAGCCGCAACCCGACCCACCTCCGACACCCACCTGGACCTCATCGGTAAGCACAACCGGCCTATCGGATATCCGGCCATCGGAGAAGATGGTTACAGTCCGGGAACGGGAATTGATCGCTCTGATCACTCCCCGAAGCAGCGAGCCCGAAGTCAATCAAGCCATTCTCCAGGGGTCGATCGAACTGGGTCTGCTCTACGTCCGCGAGCGGCGATTGGATGAAGCAGCCGACCGGTTCAAGAAACTCGAAAAGGAACCGCTCCCAGGAGTCCGAACATTCAGCATGGCAGGCCGGTTGGGACAGGCTGTGGTGCTTGCATACCGGGACACGAAGCCAAACGCCACGGCATCGATCGATCTGGTGACAAAGGTGGTGAACGAACCATATCCCAACGCAAAGCAGAAGGTCGAGAAAACCTATCAGGAGGTCGCCAAGTTCCTTGCCAAACATCCGGATTTGTGCCAGGGGGTGGCCGATGCCTTGAACCGGAACATGGTGACTCTGAGTCTCACCAAACTGGAGCCGCTTACCCTGGAACTGCTTCGCGCTCCACCCCGGCTTGGGCTAAAGCAGTAGACGTTGGTGGACATGGTTCAAATCCGAGTCACAGCTGTTTGGATTTGGGTGGCCAGGGCAGAGTCTTTGTTACACGAAATCGGGACATCGGAGACTCTGCCCCGGCCATCCTAAAACTTCCTCGATTCGTCCTTCGTCTCTACCTTATCCCTCAGCAGCTGACTCCCTCGGCAAAAGATGCCGTAGAGTTTCGTGCCCCCCCAAACGATTGCAAGTGTCTCACAACCAAACCGAGAAAGTAGCTCATGCGCTCGCGAAATTCCTTGGCGATCGGAGGATTTCAGTGGCTTGTTGCGCTCGGGTTGCTAACCAGCACCCGGGGCTTGTGTCGGGCCGATCCGCCGAGTACGCCAAATAATCAGCTGCAGGTGTTCCCCCCCGAGATCGCCAAAGCCTGGAAAGAGGCGGGGGCCAAGGTCGGTTGGACGGGTATCAGTCGGAGGTATTATTTGGGTCGAGTGAGTCTTGATTTCTTCTTCCTTGAGTTCGCAGAATCGCCTGAAGGGCTGACGGAAGCTCTCCCGGTGTTCAGATTCAAAACCTGGAAAGAAGGCGTGATCCCGAAGTTACCTGCCCCAAGGACTGCATTCGGACTGGATCTAAGCTTCAGTAGTGTAACTGACGTGGGACTGCGGGAACTCGCTACCTTCAAGAACCTCCAGGCCGTCAACCTTGCTTACACCAAAGTGTCGGACGAGGAACTCAAGGAATTAGGGTCCGTCACGAGCCTAAAATCGCTGATTCTGTCCGAGACTAAGGTGACGGATGCAGGGTTAAAAAACCTTTCCAATCTCAAAGATCTCCACACACTCAACCTTTCCGATAATAAGGTGAGGGACACCGGTCTGAAGGATCTAGACAATTTCAAGAGACTTCGACATTTGGATGTTTCTCGTACCGCTGTCACCGATCAGGGGTTGAGATCACTTGGCATTCTAGATGGGTTGCAGTGCTTGGAGATGAGTAAGTGCAACGTAACTGACGCAGGCCTGGCGGAACTGTCTAATCTCAAAACTCTTCAAACCCTGAATCTTACTGCCACCGACATCTCGGACATTGGGCTGAAGCACCTGGCGGGTTTGAAAAACCTGCAATCCATGAATCTGACCACAACGAATGTAACCGGCGTTGGTCTGAAGGAACTCGCAAACCTGAATGGCTTGCAACGGCTGAGCATGGTCAACACCGGGTTGACGAACACCGGGCTGAAGGAGTTGACAAATCTCAAAAGCTTGCAGTGGCTGAACCTCTGCGACACCCATGTGACCGATGATGGTCTTAAGGAATTGGCCCAACTCAGGAACCTGCAATCACTGAACTTGGAACGTACTGCGGTGACAGGCGTGGGCTTCAAGGATCTGGCAGAACTCAAGAACCTGCATTCGCTCGGCATCAGCTTGACTTCAGTAGATGACGCAAGACTGAAAGAACTCACAACGATCAAAAGTTTACAGATTTTGGATGTGAGTTTCACCAAAGTGACAGATGTGGGTCTGATGGAACTGTCTGGCCTCAAAAATCTAACCCGGCTGAAACTTTACAGCACCAAGGTAACGGATGCCGGGGTTAAGGAATTCAAGAAGTCGCTGCCAGATTGCGAAATCAATCGGTAAGTACAGCTCCCTGTAAATGGTTTACACCCCTACGAATCATGACAACAACACTTCACGGAAAAGTTGAAATGCATCTCGCTCTTGGAGGCGGCCATGCCATTACTGGATCACTTCAACCCACCACTTAGCCGGACTCACCCCTGGCGAGGTTTCCACGGAGCCTGGGCGGCTGCTATCGCCCGGCTGCTCAATTCGGGTGTACTTCCTCCGGGTTACTACGCGGTCCCGTTCCTTGATCGCGATGGCCCGGTCGAGGTCACCGATCCCGTAGACGGATCGGGCACCCCTCAGCCGTGGATTCCTCCGACCCCGGGGCTAGCGATCGCAGTCGAATGGCCGGCTGCTGACGATGTGCGTGTCGAGGTTCTAACCGACGACGGTGATCCGCAACTCGCTGCGGCGGTCGAATTAGTGAGCCCGCGGAACAAGGACAGGCCGAGGGCGCGGGAGGCGATTGCGGCCAAATACGCAGACCACCTCCGTCGCGGGTGTGGCCTGGTTGTGATTGATGTGGTTACGACACGCCGGGGTGACCTGCGCGCCGATCTCCTGGCGGCACTGGAGGTGGGATCGAAGGAGGCGGGTCGGGAGATGTTGTCCGCAACCTCATATCGGTCGGTGGGCTGCGACGGCGAGGGGCAACTCTTCATCGGGCCGTATGCGCAGACCTGCGGATAAGGCTCGCGGGATAGTGGATAGTGGAAACCGTCGGGGCTCTCCACTCTTTTTCATGCTGATTGGCGGCGAAGAAGCCGCCAGAAGAAACGGGCCATGAAGAACTGACCGAGCATTCCAAAAGCCGCAATCGCGCTCGTTCCCACAGCTCCTCGCCATGCCCACAGATCCACGTTCTGCTTGGTTTCGTTTACCCGGGTGCGGGTGGATTCGACCACCTTACACACTTCATCGGTAAACCCCTTGGCTTGACGGAGCGCATTATCCACTGCATACAACTGTTCGTTGGTCGGGCTTGCGTCGGGACCGGCAAGTGGAAACCCCAAAACACCTCTGGCCTGGAGCAGTTCGGAAGAGACATTCCCCAGCGCTGTTCGCGTTGCATCCAGTTGCTCCGGCTTGACCCCGAACAACTGCTTCAGTTCCGGAACCCCACCAACGACATCCAAGGCAGCATCGGCGACGACCACCGCCTCCGACGCCGCGACAATAGCGCTATGAGCCCGCTCGACCGACCCGGCCAGATCCTGCGATGCTTTCTGAGCCGTGAACCGAACTACCGGATTGATCGGTGGCGGAGGTACTTGCTCGACCGCCTCCAACCGGGCCACGGCCAGGTCGTCATCGGCCTTCCGAATAACATCCCGAACATATCCAATCGCGCGATCGGCGGAATCGAGCGTCTTATTCGCTCGGCTGGATAGAGTTTCGGTCTGCCGGTTCACCTCGGCTTTCACGGACCAGATCCAAATGCTAATCGCGATAAATAGCCCCATTCCCGTGAAAGCGAGTATGAGTCCAACCAGGGCGAATGCGGAACGAATCATCGGAACCTCAAACATCGGCAATTTGGGCGAGGCTCTCAATTTCGATTGTGGCACAGCCCCGGTAGGATGTGCAAGAGCGGTCAAACGATCTTGCCGGAAGCAAAGGGAGATGCGCAAGACTACGTCATAATTTGATGGCACGATAAGGTACCTACCAGGATTATAACCGATTATGAATAGCAGTTTTGATACCATCGTCCTCGGTGTTGGTGGAATGGGGTCCGCGGCGTGTTTCGAGCTGGCTCGCCGCGGTCGGCGGGTATTGGGTCTCGAACAGTACCCGCTCGTCCATGGCCGCGGATCATCGCACGGACACACCCGGATCATCCGCACGGCCTACGCCGAGCATCCAGACTATGTCCCCCTCGCGAAACGAGCATTCGAGCGGTGGTATGAACTGGAAATACTCAGCGGCAGACACCTCCTCACGGAATGCCCCTGTCTGAACGCTGGGGTTCCTGGAAGCGAACTTGTCGAAGGTGTACGGGCATCCGTGCGCGAACATGGGCTCGCGGCCGAGGAATTGACCGGAGATGAGATCAACCGCCGATTTCCTGCCTTTCGTCTACCGCCCGAGTTTGCCGGCGTGGTCGAGCAAGCTGCCGGGTTTCTTTACGTGGAAGAGTGCGTCCGCGCTCACATTGACTGCGCGGTGTCACTCGGAGCCACCATTCACGCTGAGGAACCCGTGCGCGCGTGGAAGGCGGTTGGAAATGGTGTCGAGGTAACCACCGACCGCGGGACATACTCCGCGGCAAAACTGGTCGTCACGGCGGGTGCATGGGCCACGAAGTTGCTGGTTGGCATTGGTGTTCCGTTGGCTGTGATGCGGCAGGTGCTTTTGTGGTTCGATCCACGCGACCGGGTGGAATTATTCCAGCGAAACCGCTTCCCGGTCTTCATCGCGGATGTGCCGGGTGGTCCGATTTATGGCTTGCCCGCGATCGATTCTTTTGGATTGAAAGTTGCCCGACACTACAGCGCTCCCGAGTTGCCCAATCCGGATGGCGTGGTATGGGATGTCTCCGCTGCGGATCAGGAACCCGTCCGTCCGCTGCTCGATGAATACTTGCCGGGGCTTGGAGTGTGTACGAAGAGTCAGGTGTGCATGTACACCGTCACGCCGGACAAGCACTTCGTCATCGACTTGCACCCGGACTATCCGCAAGTGAGCGTGGCGTGTGGCTTTTCGGGGCATGGGTTCAAGTTCGCCTCCACGGTTGGCGAAGTGCTGGCCGATCTGGCCGACCAGGGAACTACTCGATACCCAATTGGGTTATTCTCGGCAAAACGGTTTGGGAGTTCCGGATGAACACCCTGGAAGGGTTACCTTTCAGCATTCTAGAGGTCAACAATTGTGAGCAAACCGTTCGATGCCTCACCGAAAGCTCTCCTGCAATACGGACCTGCTGACTGGCCGGCGTTTGTCGGCGTGCAGGCCAGATCGGTTGATATTGTCGATGCCGATGTCTCCACGGTGACCGCGGCAGCAGACAAGGTGTTGCTTCTGCACGCCGCGGACGGCAAACGCATCCAACATTTCGATTTTCAGTCCGGACCGGATGCAACGCTGCCGCGTCGGACGCACCGCTACAACGCCTTGTTGGAAGATCGGCACGATCTGCCCGTGGAAAGCATTGTGGTGCTGCTGGCCAGTAAGGCCAACCTACGAGCCATCAACGGAGAGTATGAGCGCAGGCTCCCTGGCGAGTCACAGGCGTATCTTCGCTTCCGCTATCGTCTGATCCGCGTCTGGCAATTGTCGGTCGAAACAGTTTTGAGTGCGGGTCCCAGCGTGCTGCCGCTCGCTCCCATCAGCGACGTCCGCAAGGACCAACTGCCGACGGTAGTCAAGCGGATGGAGGAACGATTCGCGGCACTGGCCGACCCCTCAAAAATTGGAGAATTGTGGACTGCGACGAAGGTTTTGATGGGTTTGCGATATGATGAGGTTTTCACGGACCAGTTACTTCACGGAGTCCGAGCGATGAAAGAATCGGTAACGTACCAAGCTATCGTGGAAGAAGGGGTTCAGAAGGGCCTTCAGAAGGGCCTTCAGAAGGGAAAAGTGCAAGAAGCCCGGCAGATCCTACTTAAGATCGGTGCCGCGCGGTTCGATGGTCCCCCCAACGCCGAGCAATTGCAAGAACTGGAGGCCATAACCGAGGTTGGTCATCTGGAAAATCTGGCTGTTCGCGTATTACACGTTAGCAACTGGT
>DASZJS010000016.1:0-6078 GCA_035947935.1 Gemmata sp.
CACCAATTTCTTGGCGACCTTCCGGATGTTCTCAGCGATGTGCCGACAACTTGGCCAGTACTGGGGGAGGCCGTCGGGGATTTCATTGTCGTGCGGGAACTCGGTCGCGGCGGCTTTTCCCGAGTTTACCTCGGCGTGGAGACCACGACCGGTGGTAGACCTGTTGCCCTGAAGTTTACGTGTGCCGGGACTCGTGAGGCGAAAACACTTGGTCCCCTTTCCCACCCGCATCTCATCACAGTCCTCTCCTCGCCAACGATCGATTCCTGGAAGGTAGTCGCAATGCCCTTCGTGGGGACAGCGACACTCGACGATGTCCTCGTCTCCGCCTGGGCATTGGGTTGCTCGAATTCCTCACGTTCGGGCCAAACGATCCTGGATGCTGCAACAAGTGTCGTGCATTTGGATGACCCGCCTTTCACAACTCGTCCCGCATTTCCTATCGATCCAGGAATGCGCTTTGAGGATGGGATTGCGGCGATCGCCGCGAGTCTTTTCTCGGGGATCGCCTATCTACACGCGGAAGACATCGCACACCGCGATTTGAAGCCGTCGAACGTGCTACTCGGTCCCACTGGCCACCCGTATCTGCTGGATTTCAACCTTGCGACAACGGGAACCGATCCCTGGCGAATGGCCGGGACGCTCCCCTATATGTCCCCGGAACAACTCGTCCTCCTGACGAACAAGGAGGCAATTCCACCTTCAGATTGGCGAGCGGCAGACGTGTTCTCTTGCGGCGTTGTTTTGTTTGAACTCCTGTCGGGCGAACACCCATTTGCAGACCTCCGGAAGCACGATGCAGGGACCAGTCAGGAAAAATTGGCGGCTGTCTTGCTTCAGTCGCAGACTGCAGGACACCGACCCTTGGCCAGTCTTAATCCGCGTGTCGGGCGAACCTTACGAGCTGTCATCGAACGCTGCTTGTCCATCGATCCCGCCCAGCGTCCTACAGCAGAGAGCGTGGCCGAGTTACTCGCTCCACAGTCGGTTCGACGGACGCGATGGCGGCGATCATTGCCAATTCTCCTCGCGGCGGGTGTTCTCTGCCTTGTGCTGGTACCGTTGTTGTCCCATTCGCCAAGACGGGAAGTTGAATCACAAGAACGAGAGCCAGGCCCGCTTAGGGAGCCAAGCCCCCTTCCTGTCCCGACAGATCCCTTTGAGCGTGGTTTGCTGTTATCCCAGAAGGGGGAATACAGCCTGGCTGCGAGTGAATTTCTAGCGGCGGGGAGAGAGCGACAGGACGGAAGGGCGTTCGCCTTTGCTGCATATTGTTATTCAGTGTGCAAAAATCATTCGGCCGGAGAACTTGCAGCTGGGAATGCGATACGACTCAAATACGGAGTTGCTGCGGTGTACGCCAATCGAGCATACAATCGACTTCAAATCAACCGCGACCTTCAGGGAGCCAAGATTGACTGTGATATGGCTCTCAATCTCGAACCAAACCTTCGCGCGGCTCGATACACACGAGCAGACATTCATCTCCGGTTAGCACTCCCAGACAAGATTCCGCCACCCGAAGCGATTGAAGACATTGAATGGGTTACAACTGGGTCACCAAACACGGCGGATGTTTGGATGACCGCAGCCAAGCTTTATGCCTTAGTGTGCGACGACAACGCAACGTCTCGAAACAAGGCTATCAACGCTGTTCGTGAGGCAATTCGAGCAGGAAAAGACCCGACAGCTATCACCCGTAATCCAGTTATTCATTCAAGATTGCACGGCCATCCTAATTATGAAGAAGCCCTCAAGTTGACTCCTGGAAATGAGCGCACGTTCGATGATGTTCGCCTCGTGAATCCCATCCCCAATCCTTGAGTTTAGAGATTGTTTTTTTGCCCATTCTGCTTCCCCTCATTTTTTTTTGGGATGATGTCCAGTCCTCTGGTCTTATCGCAACTCCTCGGGTGCCCCACTAGCGATTGGTGGGGTCGGGTGGCGTTCGCCGTCCGCTCCCTCAATGTTTTCCCCAGGAGTCCCTCATGTGGGGTCGTCGCAAGAGTAATTCTAATAATTACAGCGCCAACAAAGTTAATGTCAGTCTGAGTTTAGAAACACTGGATTTTCGGGATGTACCATCTTCGATACTTGACTCTTCTACTGGCGACCCAACGCTCATCTCCCTCACATCATCGGATTCCCCCGATCAAGCAGCGCTGGTGAGTACTCTCGACACCAATTCTGGCACAGACACCACGACCGCCGATTCCACGCAAACCGACAACTCTTCCGATGGCAACGCATCACCGACGAGTGCCTCGACGACAAACGACCAGACGACGGATTCAACGGGATCACCAAGTGGGACATCAACGACAGATACGACCAGCACAGGGTCCACGAGTACGGCTTCATTGCCCACAACGGCCCCAACAACAGCGAGCAGCAGCACGGGCAATACCAATGCTTCGACGACCGGGACTACAACGAATTCAGCCGCAACCACGATTCCTGTATCTGCCACTTCTACTGGAACTTCGTTAACGGGAAATACCGCTACTCACCTGATGACCGCTGACGATACAACTGGCGGCGGAACGACGGGAGTCAGCCAATCGGGCAACCCCGCACCGCCTCCCGGAGCGCCTCAGATCGTCAGTTTCGGAGCAGTTGAAGTTGGTCAGGGGATGTGGGATTTCACGGGGACAGTGATCGATGCGAATCCCGCTGGTCTCACAGTCAAATTTGGGGGCGAACCTGTGTCACTCCAGGGGGCCAGTATCACCACCAATGCGAATGGCAGCTTCGACTATGCAACCATGCTCAACACGAATGGTTCGGACAATGGAACAGCAACCGCCCAGACCACCGATGGTCAAGGTTTTGTATCCAATCTCGCAATGTGCGAAGTTCAGGCCAGTTGATGTTGCGTGAGACGACAAACGGAGTATCCCGTGGGACCACCAGACTCGAACGTGGCCGATCCAACAGCGAGGGATTCAGAGAGTTTCCTGCGGCTGATTCGGATGATTGCTGGTGAAAACCGGCACAGATCCACAGCCCGGGGGCTCGTGGTCTTGCTTCCACTGGTGCGGCGGGCGATCCAGACTGGGCACGGCCCACTTGGTCTCGTCCGCTGGATCCAACAAGCCCTCGCATGCCGACCACCCTGTGCCTCTCTTGAAGAACGCTCCCGTGAGTTGACCGAAGAACTGGTCAGATTCCTGATTGGTCCGCCCGATCCACTCGCTGAGACGTGCGCGGAGTTTGAATGAGCCGGAGTTTCGGACACGAGATTCCGGCTACTATCTGCAACCGGCTACGATCGAAGGAACCAGTGGACCGATGGCAACAATCCTGATTGTGGATGACCGCCCAACGAATCGGGAAGTCTTGGTCGTGCTCTTGGAGTATCGGGGGCATCGGTTGTTGGAAGCAGCCGACGGAGCCGAAGCACTCGCACTGGTACACAGTTCTCGTCCCGATTTGGCAATTGTCGACATCCTGATGCCCACGATGGACGGATTTGAATTTATGCGCCAACTTCGCGAAGATGCGACAATCGCGCAGACTCGTGTGATCTTTTACACACCTCACTACCTCGATCAAGAAGCCAGCGCTCTCGCTTCAACATGCGGTGTCTCCGCTGTTCTCACAAAACCATGCGAGCCGGAAGAGGTTCTCAGCACCGTCGATGTCGTACTCGGCATCACACCATTAGTGCCCACTCGACCACCTGCTGCATTCGATCGCGAGCATCTTCAAGCTTTGAACGAGAAACTCACCCGAAAGGCAGATGATCTCCGCCGGACCAATGAGCGGTCGATCGCACTCGTCGAGCATTGTCTACAGCTTGGCTTGGAGCGAGACCCGGAACCATTACTCCGAGGTTTTTGCGATGCTGCTCGCGAAATAATCGGGACTCGCTACACCGTGATGGGGTTGGTGAGCGAAGAAAAGGGGCATCATCTCTTCACAAGTGGGATGGATGTATCGCTGGTTATGCGACTCACCCAGCCCGATCCCAAGCAAGGGGTAATACAAGTCGCGATCGGAGAATCGCGATCTCTGCAACTCATCAATCCCAATGGCGATCCGGTTGCCCTGGGCTTACCCCCTACGTTTCCCCCGATCCATTCGTGGTTGGGTGTGCCAGTCCTGTCGTCCAGCCGCGTTTATGGATGGATAGGGCTAATCGACAAGATCGGTGCAGATGCATTTACAGATGAGGATGAGCGTTTGGCGTGTCTCCTCGCTGCACAGGTCGGTCGGGTTTACGAGAACGGACACCTGTACGGTGTCCTTCTCAGCCACACGGCTCGACTGGAACGGGAGATCGCAGACCGAAATCGAGCGGAAGTAGCCTTGCGGCAGAGCGAGGAGCGATTTCGGGGAGCTTTTGAACACACCAGTGTGGCAATGGTTCTCACAAATGCCAACCATCGGTTCATCCGCGTGAACGTGGCGTTCACTCACCTATTCGGTTATACCCAAACCGAGTTGCTCCAGATGTTGCTCATCGACATCATTCACCCGGACGATGTCTCCGAAAGTATTGCGCTTCGGGAGGCGTTGCTTGCCGGTGAAAGCTACTACTCCCAGATAGAAGAACGCTACATCCACAAGACCGGGCATACCATCTCGGGGTTGACCAATGTTTCAATCGTGCGCGATACCGAAGGCTTGCCGCTGCTCTATGTGGGGCAAGTGCAGGACATTTCTCGCCGCAAGCATGCTGAGGAAGCTCTTTGTGCGGCTCAACAACGTCTGGAGTCGGTTGTTTCTTCCAGCCCATCCGTCCTCTTCACATTGTCCTACGATACTTTCGCGCCAACCTGGCTGAGCGCGAACATTCGAGAAATGACCGGCTTCTCCGTCGAGGAAATGTTTCGGCAATGCTGGTGGGGGGAGCAGATCCATCCAGATGATCTCAAGCATGTTCTGGATGGAAATAACGATCTCCTGGATCGTGGACAAATTGGGCGCGAGTATCGCTTCCTGCATCGAGATGGGGGATACCGTTGGCTCCGCGAGGAACTACGCCTTCTACTTGAGATCGGCGGCGAACCGATCGAGATTGTCGGTTCGTGGCTGGATATCACCGAACAGCGACACCTCCAGGATCAACTCCGCCAAGTTCAGAAGCTGTAAGTGGTTGAGCGGAGATCCACCAAACAGAAAGACGAGTGAAAAAGCGGCAGACAAGATAATCTATTTTTTTGCAGCCCCATAAGCTAGAGTAAAATATGAAATGAAGTGGGAGTTCACCATTCCCTCACGATTTCTTCTTGCTCTTGGGTGCCTTTTGTCCCTTCATCCCTATCGCTGGTTTCTGGTCAGTGCATGGCTCTTTGTGCTTGCCGTTGCAGTGTTTGATGTTCGGTGGGCGTTGAGCTATCGCGATACAATCGGGCTCTGGGAAAGCAACCCGATCATGTTGTGTGTGATGAAGGCGTATGGGGTCTGGATTGCAGGTGCCGCCCGGCTTGGTACGGTTGTCTTTGCCGCAAGTTTAATGCCTCTTACTACGCGCCGAAGTCAAATCACTGCAACCCTTACGCTCGTATCTGTTCACGCATATCTGGCTCTTACTTATGCGCTCATCATTTGGGGACCGGACACAGACATCGAGTGAAGCACTTCAATCGCTGCCTTCAAACCCCGCATCTTGAATACCTCCTATTTCACCTAAGTTGCCGTGTCCCACATCTGGGACCACCTACCTCTGATGATTGACCAGCCGAACCCCCTCTTTGTGTGACGTGTCCGTCAACTGCCTGGTGGCACCGTCGGATCAACCTGCCCTGGATTCACTCGTTGTGGAAAAAAGGCCGCATCCGCGGCCGGGTGGGAAGGCCGACTAACCCCGCGGCTGCTCGTTGCGGCCGGGAGATTTGCTTCCCATGAAGAAGGTTCACGTCAACGTCGGCACCATTGGCCACATCGACCACGGAAAGACCACCCTCACCGCCGCAATCCTGGCAGTCCAGGCCCAAAAGGGTCTGGCCGAAGCCAAGCGTTACGATGACATCGCGAAGGGCGGCACGAAGCGCGACGAAACCAAGACAGTCACGATTACTTCCGCGCACGTTGAGTACGAGACGGAGCGGCGGCATTACGCCCACATCG
>DASZJS010000017.1:0-2588 GCA_035947935.1 Gemmata sp.
GCAATCGGTACGTGCCATCAACTGGTGCTCTCCAGTCAAGCAGAATCTCGCGCTCGGGCATATCGACGGCACTCGCTTTGATAATCGCGGTGCCGTCCGTTGCAAGAATGGACAGCACCGGCGACGCAATAGAGTCTCTCGGGAAGGGCTGGCACGCGATCGTGAACGCTTCACCCTTCTTTGCGGTGAAGCGAAACCAATCTTCCTCATCAGCGGTCAGAAATCGGCCGTTCACCGCCACCGGCACAGTCAATTCCATCGCCGTTTTGGATGAGTGGTTATCGCCGGTCTCCGCTACTTCCGGCAAATTGCTAGCAATGAGAGGAATGCTGTCGCGAAGGAAGAACTGGCCAACGGTTGCGGGGAAGGTGACTTTCTCTTTCGTGGCGCGGAACTCGGCCGTGCCGTTGAGGGTGTAGGTTTCCACTTCGCGCGTTTCGTTGATACGACCAACGGGCGGGAATGCGTAAACTGCAAACGGCTTTGTCGAGAGAGTAATCCGGTAGACGTAAGCCGGGCCTCCGCCGAAACCGAGGTTGGCGACGTGCAGCCGGTAATCGCCGGTCTTGGGGACACGAAAAGCCATCACGGGGTCGTTGCCGACACGCACTTCCTGCACATCCTGGCGCTGTCCATTCAGGTCCGTGATGGCAATGACCGGATCGAGCGGCGAACCGATGCGCGCTGACATCACATCGCAGACGACCACCTCACCAGCTTTGCCCGCGAAGACGAAGTAGTCCTGATCGCGTTCGCCAGCGATCTGCCCGTTAACCACGACGGGCAATGTGATTCGCTCGGCCAGTTCGGGCAGGGAATTCGGTTCCGTTTCGATGAACTCGGGCAGATCGCCCACGAGAAACGGCCGTGGTCGCGTGCCGCCAAATGCGCTGGAGACACGCCAGAACTTTGTTCCAAGTTCAGTATCCGGTGCAATGGTGATGGATGACTCCCACTCGCGCGGGTAGGTCATCGATGCGCCGACACCATCGGCATCGCGCGGCGGTCTACGGACTGTTGGCTCGTACCGGGGCTTGGCTTCTATACTGAGAACGCTTGGCCCTATTACGCCTGTGCCAATGAGTATGAACGCCATCCCCGGCGGCATACATTCGCTGCCAACGCGGACTTTCACGATGGTGCCGCGCTGGCCTCCAGCCGGGAAGATGTGCGTACCCGTCGGTTCGCGCGATGGGACCGCCTGACCCCACGCGGGGAGTGGTAAGAACACGAATACCAAGCCAGCGAAAAGCTTCCAGCGCATGGCGACTCCGAGTTACGAGAACAACTCCAGAACCGGCTTGCCACCCGAAGCAAGTTCCACGGGTCTGCCCAGCGGCGTGTGCAGCAATGCGCTGGGGTCGATCCCCAGGGCGTGCAGGATGGTCGCGGCCATGTCGGGTGGCCCGATCGGGCGATCCGTCACCGATCCGCCAATCTTGTCCGTTGCGCCGAGAACGATGCCGGGCTTGACGCCGCCGCCAGCCATGACGATTGAGAACGCCTGCGGCCAGTGGTCGCGGCCAGCCATCGTGTTGATACGCGGCGTTCGACCGAACTCGGTCGTCAGCACCACAAGTGTCGAATCGAGCAGGCCGCGCTCTTTGAGATCGGCGATCAGTGCGGAGAACCCACGGTCGAGGCTGGGTACAAGCAGGTCGCGGAGACTTTTCGTGTTCTCGCGGTGCGTGTCCCAGTGGCCGTTCTCGATGCTCACGAACCGGCATCCGGCCTCGACCAGTCGCCGCGACAACAGGCTGCACTGCCCGAAGCTCGTCATGCCGTAGGTCTCGCGGGTCGTCGTCTTCTCGCGCTTCAGGTCGAAGGCTTCCTTTGCCTTCGCCGAGGTCATGAGGCGATAGGCCTTGTGCGAAAACGTGTCGAGCGCGCGAACATCCTTGCCCATCTCTTCAACGGCACTTTCGAGCCGGTTGATCTCCCGCAGTGCATCTTGCCGACGAACAGCGCGATCCCCGCCCACGCCTTCGGGCAGCACGACATCGCGCACCGCAAACTCCGGCGAAGCGGGATCGGCTTCGATGACAAAGGGGGCGTAACTCGGCCCGAGGAAGGCCGGGCCACCACTCCGCAAGAAGCACGGCACCGAGATGTATGGCGGCAGTGAACCACCCTGGTTCGTCATCCGGGCAACCATCGAACCCAGGCTGGGGTGGACGTTATTGTTCTTGGTCGAATTGAAGTCCCCGGGACCGGGCGTGTTGCCGGTCATCATGATGTGATAGCCGCGGCCGTGGTCCGAGTCGCCATGAGTGAGGCTTCGCAGAATGGCGAGTTGATCTGTGACCTTAGCCGTATGCGGCAGCAGATCGGTAAGACCAATACCGGGCACGTTGGTCTTGATGGGTTTGAAATCGCCGCGGATTTCGGCGGGGGCGTCCGGCTTGTAGTCCCACAGGTCGTGGTGCGGCATTCCGCCGAGCGTGAAGAGAAAGATGCAGTTGATGTCTTTCGACTTCGGCTTCTCGGCTGCATGGGTCGCTTGCAATCGCAGGATCTGTGCCAGGCTCAACCCGGCAGCGCTGCCGAGTCGCAGAAAGCCGCGTCGGTTTATGCCATCACAAAATGCT
>DASZJS010000018.1:0-6435 GCA_035947935.1 Gemmata sp.
AGTCAACTGGGTGGGTTTGCCGGTTGAGGGATAAACGGGGGTAAGGCCGGCCCCTTCCAGAACGTCATGAAATCGGCTCTGAACCTGGGCTGCCTCCCGTGCGGCGATGAGAACTTTAGGCATATCACCCTTTCGCAATAGGTATCTCGCAGGAATTCACGGTAAGTTATAACACTCGTTGTCATAGAGAAGAGCAATCGTGCTACGAGAATGCGACTCGACCCATGAACTCATCCGAATTGCAGCTACCAAGCTCACATCCCCCGCTTGCTAGAAGTCTTGGCTTTTGGGAGGCAACGGCAATCAATATCACCCAGATCGTTGGGGCAGGGGTGTTCGTCACGATTCCTCTGATCCTTGGCGTTCTGCCCGCAGCGTATGCTTTGCTCGCCTGGCTGGTGGCTGGAGTGCTGATCCTTGCCGACAGTATGATCTGGGGCGAACTCGGCGCAGCGCTGCCTGCTGCTGGTGGATCGTACCACTTCCTTCTGGAGTCTTACGGGCGGTCGAGGTGGGGGCGTTTGATGTCGTTTCTGTTCGTCTGGCAAATCCTCATCAGTGGTCCACTTGAAATTGGTTCGGGACTCGTTGCCGCCGCGCAGTTCTCGACAGCAATCGACCCTGACTACAAGAAATTCGATGAGGCACACACGCGAGAATACAACGTCGAGATTGAAGATGGAGAACAAATCGGAGTTGGGGTTGGGCCCACGCGTCTGTTTGGGGCTGAGCTTGGCCCTTCGCGTTTGTTTGGGCTTGCCCTTGGCGTGCTGATTCTCGTTCTCCTCTATCGACGGGTGACGACTCTCGGACGGTTGAGTCTGCTCTTTCTTATCGGCGTGTTGGGTACGATTGTTTGGGTTCTCATCGAAGGGGCGATACGTTTCGATCCAGCCCTCGCATTCGATACTTCCCTAGCGGACAACGAACGACCTGCTCACTTCGGACTTGCACTCGGTGCCGGGATGGGCTTCGCGATCTATTCATATTTTGGCTACTACAACATCTGCTATCTGGGTGGCGAAGTTCGCGATCCCGCCCGGACAATCCCGCGATCGATCCTCGTGAGTTCGTTGGCAGTTCTCGTGCTGTTCACTCTGGTTCATCTGGCAATCGTTGGCGTCGTGCCTTGGCGCGAAGCCAAATCGGACCTCATCAAAGACAACCTGACGGCTGAGTTCATGACCCGAGTACGTGGGCAATGGGCGGCTGCGGCGGTAACGGTTTGTCTCGTGGGAAGTTGCTTCGCATCGGCCTTTTCAGGAATGCTCGGGTACTCACGAGTGCCTTACGCGGCAGCGCGTGAGGGGCATTTCTTCCGCTGGTTTGGCGGGGTTCACCCCCGCCACCAGATTCCGCACCGGGCGTTACTCCTCATCGGCGCGATGGTTCTCTTCTGGAGCTTCTTCAGCCTTGACGCGATCATCAAAGCCCTGATCGCAACGCGGATTCTCGAACAGTTCGTTGCCCAGATTTTCGCAGTGATTCTGTTGCGGAACCGCTACCCAGACCAGCCTCTGCCCTGGCGAATGTGGCTCTATCCATTCCCCTGCGCGGTTGCTCTGGTTGGCTGGCTGTACGTTTACGCGACCATAGGCCTGTTCTTCGTTCTTATTGGAGCGAGTACGTTGCTTGTGGGGGTTGTGGTCTTCCTAAGCTGGACGAAACGCCGCGGGGATTGGCCATTTGCTGTTCGCCGCGGCGATGACTAATAGACCTCATTTGGAGCAACGCTCACGCGGCAGCAATCAGAGATTCCCACTCATGCGGGTCGTTATTTGTTCGTCTGACGATTACGAAACAATCGCACGCCTGCTGAGAACGATCTGCAGCCTCGGTGGTCGCACCGATGGCGAGGAATGGGCAATTGGTGTCGGACTGCATCGCTTTCAACTTCCGGAGGGTGAGATTTCTGTATTTGTCGATGCGTGGATCGTGGATGTGGCCGGGCATGACGAACTGATTCACCGGTTGCTGGAAGCACTGTCCGGCCAGAATGAATAAGGTGCAACGGGTGTGGCTTGCGGCGATTAACGCGCCCGCACTCTGGAAGGGAAGTCGGTTTTCGTCTCGTTTCTGGTTGGGAAGCCTCCATACACTGGAAGGGCTCAACCGTGGTCGGCATTGACGACAAGCCGGATGGTGCGGATCGCACTGCTGTACTCATAGGCAAGTGGCTCAATGTGGAGGGGAAACGAATCGTTATCGACAGACTGCGGGTGATAGAGCATCTGGCCCGACAGATCGGACAGGAGTTGGTGTTGCAGTGGACCGAGGTTCGGGTTGAAGAAGCCGAGCAGTGAGGGGCTTATGCGCTCCCGAACACAGGCAATATACCAGCCAATGCCAGGATAAAACCGACTATAAGAATAAGGCAGCAAACGACAGGGAGTCCACGTCCCATAATGTTCGCTCCCTTCATCCGTGGCCAGACGATTTGTCTTTCAATGATGGTGTACGGGTGAGTCACATCTCGCAAGAGTATCCGATGAACGATATTGAGCTTGTACTGTCCCCGCATAAGGATCGCAGCGAGCATGGAACCGATCAGCGATCCGACTCCGAGGAGAACTATCATATGTGCCCTAGTCCTCGCCCCGAGCACGGCTGCGATGATCAACGTGAAAAAGAAGAGAAAGAAGTTGAATCGCTGATGCACGAGTGTCGACCGCAGGGCACGTTCCTGACTCATGTTCCAGACTTGGGGCAACCTGTCTCGGTCATCTGATGTGATGTTCGGCATAGCCATTGCTCCATAACATGGTTGTTTGTATTTGCCGGCAATAACGAATCGCAATCTGCTGGAGTATCGTTCTTCGGAGGGGATAGCGATCGCGGGTATTAGTGGTGCTGAGGCTCACCCCCCTCAAAGAAGGAGCATTGTGAAGAGGGTGTGTAGGTGGACAACAAAACTGAATAAAGTAATAGTGACCTGATAGCACGACAAACATCCAGGAGAAACTCCAATGATGGCTTGGCCGACAATAATCTGCGGGGCTTTACTTGTGGCCGATGGCTTGGTTGGCTATGCACAGCAAGATGTGGGGCATGTGAGCCCCACGGCTCTGATTCCCGCAGCCATCGGCGCGGTACTCATGTTGTGTGGGTTCCTGGCTTTCAACAATAACATGCGAAAACACGTCATGCACTTGGCCGCGGTGGTCGGGCTCGTGGGTGCGATTGGCGGATTCATGCCACTGTTTCGTCAGACCGGCCCTTTCGACCCAACAAAACCCTCAGCTATCGCGGGAGAAGTGATGATTCTGGTCTGTGTGATCTTTGTGGGGTTGTGTGTAAAATCGTTCATCGATGCTCGGAAAGCCCGGCAAGCAAAAGCCGCCAGTGAACCGGCGTAACCGGAAATAACTGGATTAAGGCAGACTGCGTTTTTGAGATCGAATTCAGGAAAAAACGAACTGCACCTTCACGTTTTACCGATTGAGACGAGACGCCCCCTACTCGCATTCGAGAACTAGGAGGCGTAATTCCCCTGGCGACAGAGAGTTCTCATGTCCAAACTTGCCTTGCCTGTCGTATCGAATGCCGCGGAGGCAACATTCGACTGCATCTTTGGGCGTGGGTGTGAGGGGATCTGCTGTAAAAACGGCCGACCGAGCGTGGACCCCGCCGAGCAAGCAGCGATCAAGAGTGTGGTTTCTCGGGTTCTTCCGCACCTCCGTCCCGAAGCTCGCAAGCTGGTTGAAACTGACGGATTCCTCAGCAAGCGAACCAAACTCGGCAAGCCGATGCTTCGCGTCGTTGGTGAATGGTGTGTGTTTTTCAACTCAGGTTGTACACTACATAAGGTGGGTATCGCAGATGGCGATGCCTATCAATACAAGCCCACTCAGTGTGCCCTGTTCCCACTGGAACAAGGCGATGATGGGGCTTGGTATGTCCGTCAGTGGGGCTATCGCGGCGAGAAGTGGGATCTTTTTTGCTTGAATCCCAAGGAATCCGACAAACCCGCGATCGACACCCTGGCAAGCGAATTGGCCCTGGCCGCGAAATGCGATGAGGAAACAGCGGATTCGCAAAAGCCCTCCAAGAAGATAAAACGAGCAAAACGGGGCCGGTTGAAGGGGACAAAATGAGGGGCGAGGTAAGCCCGACAATCTTTCCGGACTGGACTGATTGCCCTCAAGAGCAATAAAATAAGAGTTGCCCCCCTTGACAGGTCAGGGCAATCGCAGAATGATTTTTGTAATTTGTGTTTATTTCCGCTCGCCGCCGGTCCAGTGAGGACGCGGCAGGCTCCCGTCTACTTTCCCCGATAACAGGGGTGAGGTGCAGGCATGTCGTCCCAACCCGCCCGCCGCCGTCGGCTTGAGGTAGAGGACATCGGCGATATCGCTGTCGTTAATTTCGTCGACAAGAAGATCCTGGACGAGCAAAACATCCAGATGATCGGCGACGATCTGTTCCGTTTGGTGGATGAACTCGGTCGACGAAAAGTGCTTCTGAACTTCGGGAACGTGGAGTTCATGTCCAGTGCTGCGCTGGGCAAGCTCATTACGCTGCACCGCAAACTCCAGGCGGTTCAAGGTAAACTGATCCTCTGCAAGATCGCCAAGGAGATCCTGGATGTCTTCAAGATCACGAAACTCGACCGCATCCTGACAATCGCAGCGGATGAGCAAGCCGGATTGCAGTCGTGTTAGTTTCCCGTGGTCTCGGGTCGGCTCCTCATCTCCAGGAGCTGCCCGTTGCTCTCTGATTTCATACCGGTTTCCCCATCTTCGGGGTTTTACCGCGGCTTACGCACATGAACGCGACTCACATGGCCGCAGAAGTATCAATCTCAAGTGATCTGGCCGAGGCCCGGCGCATCCAGAGTCTTATCGAGGAGGCGCTCCAGGCTTCCTCCTACTCGGAACACGACATTTTCTCGATAAAACTTGCACTTGAGGAAGCGCTGGTCAACGCCATCAAACACGGCAACCAGATGGACCCCGACAAACGAGTCATCGTCACTTATCAGGTCACCACCGAACGCTTCGATATCTGCATCACCGATGAGGGGAGTGGCTTTAACCCGGACGATGTCCCCGACCCCACCGCCCCGGAAAACCTAGAACGTCCTTGCGGTCGCGGACTGCTCCTCATTCGCGGGTTTATGACTGAAGTCATTTATAACGGTCGCGGCAATTCCGTCTCCATGTGCAAAGTTCGAGGCATCGCGGAATAGTTTCTTCACGATTCTGCACTCTGAAAGCCTGCCACACACGTTCTTCCAAACTCCGCATCGACAAATTTCTACGATAGCAATTTGAGTTGACATCTGTTTTCTCATCCACACTTCGCGATAAAAATGGGAGAGTTGGCTCACTGAACGAACGACGGCTTTGTGAGCAAGACTCTTGAGCTACGTCCGGATCGTTGAGATGATTTGCAGTACCTGTTATCTCCCCACAGGAACATCGAAGGAGCGTTCGCTATGGCCAGCTATGAAGCGATCGAACCGGAGGAAGAGGCCAAAGGCACGCGGATCTGGACCGCGATAGTTCGCCAAAGCGAAGAATACGATGGCGATCCCACTTTGTACGTTTTAACCAAAGAGGAGTTCCATTACTTCAGGTTCAAGGACGAAGAGGACCAAGTCGAGGCTGCATATGCGGTCGCGCACTGTGGCGATGCCGAAAATGTAACTGCCGATCGAGAGATCTTGATTCCACTGGACAGCATCGTGCGAGTGGAGAGATTGCCCGGCGAAGAGTGGCTCTACATCCAGTCTGATCGTAATGAGAAAAAACGCTGGGACTGCATCCACTGCCCGGACGGACTCGGAAGGGTTCTGTTTCGCAGCTTGCGAACTCGTCTTAGTTCGAGCTTGCGGTTGAAAGAGGAACCGCAATCGGTGTTCGGAGCGCTGGTTCTGCCCCTGTCGACGCTCATCGTGATCTGGTTCGTGGTCCTGTTGACCTGGATGGGCGCAAAAAGCGCGCAGGAGCACAAACAAGATACGGGTAATACGCCCGCCTATCGCGACAAAGGGTCGCGGGCGGTAGCGGGTGCCAAATGGATGGGGAGTTTACTTGGGGAATCGACGACTCTGGTGATCGGCGGCGTGGCCTCCCTGGGCATTTTGGGCTGGGGTGCCTTCGCGATTGCCCAGCGGCCCATGAAGAAAGTTCTCGTTCCTCGACGCAAGGGTGAGCGAATCGAGAAAGAGGAACGCGACGACGCCGACGAGGAAGAAGCAACTGAGACTCCGACCATGCGCCCCCGTTCGGGCAAGAGTACACCCGAAAAACGAGGCAAGAAAACCAGGCGCAACAGGGGGAAGAAAGCTCGCGTGCTTGGAATCGTTGCCTTGGTGCTAGGCGTTCCGGCTCTGGCACTGGGCTGGCTCTCTTCCATCCAGTTGATCCTGTTGTTGATCGTCTTGATCGGCCTGGGTGTCGGGATTGCTGGAGTTCTGTCGGCACGGGCAGA
>DASZJS010000019.1:0-2766 GCA_035947935.1 Gemmata sp.
CATCCAACACCAATCGACGCCTTCCGGGATGGTCTGGATTCCCGGTGGCGAATTCACAATGGGATCCGACTCGGAATTCGGCCATGAGACCGAGAAACCAGTTCACCGAGTGAAGGTGGATGGGTTCTTCATGGACGAAACCGATGTCACCAACGCCCAGTTTCGCGTGTTCGTCGAAGCTACCGGTTACGTCACCACCGCCGAGCGCACTCCAACACTCGAAGAGATCATGCGTCAGGCGATGCCCGGCGCGGAACCACCATCGCCCGAGAAACTGGTGCCGTTCTCTATTGTCTTTGTGCCTCCGGACCATCCGGTCTCCCTGGACGATGTCGGCCAGTGGCAGAAGGTGACCCCAGGCGCGAACTGGCGTCACCCGGAGGGACCGGGCAGCACCATTGAGGGCATGGACGATCACCCCGTAGTCCACGTCTCGTGGGATGATGCGAAGGCTTACGCTACCTGGGCCGGGAAACGACTTCCGACCGAGGCCGAGTGGGAGTTTGCTGCCCGGGGAGGGTTGGAGGGCAAGAAGTACGTTTGGGGAGATGAGCCCTTCTCGGAAGTTCATCCGCAGTGCAACACGTTTCAGGGCCACTTCCCGGACAAGAATACAGCCAAAGACGGCTACCTGCGTACCTCGCCTGTCAAGGCCTTCTCGCCCAACGGCTACGGTTTGTACGACATGGCCGGTAACGTCTGGCAGTGGTGCGACGACTGGTTCCTTCCCAATGCCTATGCACAGGTTGCGAGTAAAGACGTGCTCGTCAACCCCACTGGTCCCGCGGCGAGCTTCGACCCAAGGCTGCGACCGGCTGAGCGCGTGCAGCGCGGCGGTTCGTTTCTGTGCAGCGTTGGCTACTGCTTTAATTACCGCCCGAGCGCTCGCCTTGGCTGCACACCAGACACGGGCATGTCGCATCTTGGATTCCGGTGTGTCAAGTCGCGTGACTGAGAGGCACAGAAGATGATTGCCAGCAAAAGTCGTCTGCTGAGCATATTGGCTTCATTCTCGTTCCTGGCGGTATCGGCGTTCGGTCAGTCCGAGAAGACCGATCCATTGCCATCCTGGAACGAAGGCCCAGCAAAAAAGGCGATCCTCGATTTCGTTCGGTCGGCCACCGATAAGGGCAGTCTGCAGTATGTCCCGCCCGAACAACGGATCGCCACGTTCGACCAGGACGGCACGCTCTGGGTAGAGCAACCTATCTACACGCAAGTGACGTTTGCTCTCGACCGGGTTAAGGCGCTCGCCCCGAAACACCCCGAGTGGAAGGACAAGGAACCGTTCAAGGCGATCCTTATCGGCGATAAGGAGACGATAGCGAAGTTCACTATTCAGGAACTTGAAGGCATCATCGCCGAGACTCACACTGGAATGACAGTTGATGAATTCAACGCAATTGTGAAGGACTGGCTCGCCACCGCAAAACATCCTCGCTTCAAGCGGCCATACACCGAGTGCATCTACCAGCCGATGCTGGAGGTCATGAAGCATCTCCGAGCCAGCGGCTTCAAGACGTACATCGTAAGTGGCGGCGGGCAGGAGTTCATCCGAGTATATGCGGAGGCAGTCTACGGTGTGCCGCCCGAGCAGGTCATCGGCTCGGCGGGGCAGACGAAGTTCGAGATACGGGATGGCAAATCAGTATTGGTGAAATTGCCCAAACTACTGCTACTCGACGACCACGGCGGCAAGCCTGAAGGAATCAACCTTGTCATTGGACGTCGGCCAGTCGCGGCGTTCGGCAATTCGGACGGCGACCGCGAGATGCTGGAGTATACACAGGGCGGCGGCAACGGTCGGCTCATGATGCTCGTCCATCACGATGACGCGAAACGTGAGTACGCTTACGGGCCAAAGTCGAAGATCGGTACATTCTCCGATGAACTGATGGCCGAGGCGAAAAAACGCAATTGGACTGTCATCAGCATGTTGAACGACTGGAAGCGTGTATTTTCATTCGAAAAATGATGTCCCAGCCGGCGCTCGTGTTCCCCTGTATTTCTAAAGTAAAGGAGAAACCGATGAGAACGAGGACAGCGGCATTGGCTGCACTGGCCATCAGTCTCGCCATCAGGCTCGGGAGTTTGATGGGGGAAGAGGAAAAAGTAGAGGAAGCTGAGAACCCGGTCACGGCCATCGACATCCTGCTCGAACCCGATGCAACGATGCTCAAGCATGCAGAGGCAGCGAACGAACGTCTGCTCAAGATTTTTCCGAAGGGCTTTGCTCTGGACAAGATGCATCAACCGCACATCACTTGCCTACAGCGATACGTGAAGACGGCAGATCTTGAGAAAGTCTACGAAGCTGTCGGCAAAATCTTGGCCGAGGAGAAGCCGCTCGGCTGGAAGTTAAAGGCGTACAAGTACTACTACATCCCGTGGAAGGATCTCGGCCTTGCCGGGATCGTGATCGAGCCAACCGATGACCTCATCAGGTACCAACAGAAATTGATCGACGCTGTCGCCCCGTTCACCGTTAAAACGGGAACTGCGGCAGCGTTTGTCACTACGAAGGAAGACCCCGACATCCTTCAGCCGGTGATCGACTACGTGGCGGATTTCGTGCCGATTGCAAGCGGCAAGAAGTTCAACCCACACGTCACAATCGGCCTCGCCACCGAGGGGGTAAGCGTCTCTTAAGTGGGTAGTTTTTCGTAGTGTGATTCTCAGGCAGCGTTGACCCAGAAGGCATCCCACTGCCCTTTTTCACTGCGGAACAGGGCGCGGATGTGGCAAACAGCATCCGCACCCGCCTCA
>DASZJS010000020.1:0-4723 GCA_035947935.1 Gemmata sp.
CCAAGACAAACAACCTCGCCGCAGCGTGGCAAACATCCATGGTGCAGACGAAGGAACACATCGGCGATCGGGAACTCGACGTCTACACCTTCACCGATGGGGCAAAGCTGGAGGATCTCCAGTCGGATTTCTGGCTGAAGGGGAAGACTATTACGCTGTGGATGATCCCGTCAGAGCCTGGAGAGGGGGGTTCGACCAAAGCGGTCGCATCCACCAGCCCCACCTCGCGATCGCTGCTGCACCGACTCCTGGCAATTGGAGATGTAACGGGACATTCGGCCGATCTGGATATCGATCACACCGACCGGCTCAATGCCCTCTTCCGCGATGTCAAAACGCCAGAACCCGCCCTTCCAAAACCAATGCCGCCCGGAACGGGTGATGCGGTGATGCAGCCGAAGGAGCCCGGGAATCCAACCGGCCCGCCATCGCTGCCCGTGGCCCCGGACGCCGCACCGCAACCCAAGGAACCCGAGAAGCCCAAGCCACCCATGAAAATTAAGGCTCGAACGATCGAGACCTGGGTGTGGCGGTATCCACAACCCAAGCCGCCAGTCGCACTTGGTGGACCACCGACACCACCACCTCCTGCCGCGCCGGGCGAGCCCGCCTCACCCGCGGGAGGAATGAAATACGAGTTGGAGAGGGCGGTGTGCGAGGGGATGGTGGTTGCCCATCAGGATCCAGACGATCCCGCCAAGCCACAGGGCACCGACATCCTCGGCAGCAAGCTGTGGATCGACAATACCCTGGGTACTCCGAATGGGAGCCGATTGACCGTGTTCGGATGGGATTTCAAGGCGGGCGAGGTTCACAACGAGGGTACGTCCCTGATCGGTCCCGTAGTGCTGATCGATCAGTTGCACAACTACGCGGAGATCGATGGGCGTGGCTCGCTCGTGATGCCCGCCAACAGCGATCTAACGGGCGCGGACTTGAAGAAATCCACGCAGAAGCCCGACCAGAAGTCTGAGCCGGTGATTGTCCACTTCCGCGATAAAATGACGTTTGAAGGGACGACGAAGGTCGCCGAGTTTTTCGGTAAGGTGAACGCATCCCAAGGGGATTCGTGGGTTCTCTGTAACATGATGAAGGTGACCCTCGACCGGCCCGTGTACTTTACCCAGGCCAATCGCCCCGGTGCCGCATCGCGGCCCGCGAATAGTCCGACGCCCAAACCGACCGGGAATCCACCTGCGCAAGGACCGAATGGCCAGCCTGTGCAGGGGCCAAACAATCCCGACGATGACAAACCAAAAATCGAAGTCGTGTATTGCTACCCGGCACCGGCAGACACTGCTGAGAGTCCGCAGGAAAAGCTCGTTGTGTTCAATCAGATCGATCGCGATGCGGAGACGAATAAGCCGACTCAAAAGAAGCAACTGACCGCGCAGGGATTGACCCTTCGAGCCCAAGCCAAGGACGAGGGCCGAGGGGAGCCATACCGGCTGGTGCTGGCCGATGGTCCTGGCATTATGCGGATATGGGCACCCGAGTCGAAAGAGGACGATGCGGGAAACGAACCCGCGAAGCAACAGGCAAGTGTAAAACCGCCGCCGACCGAGGTCGAGATGAAGTTGACGGTCATTTACTTCTCCGGACGGATGATCGCCAAGGACAAGGGTGAATTGTTTAAGGAATCGACATTCTTCGACAACATTCAGGTCATCAACCTCCCCACCGACAATCCCGACCTCACAATTGAACGGCACAGACTTCCGCCAACCGCGGTAAAACTCGACTGTCGAGACAAACTGATGGTGTGGAGTCACAAAAACCCCCGCTTGCCGGATGAACCGGCTGCACAATTCATGCACGCTTTCGGCAATGCATTCCTACAGAACGAGAAATACGATGGATGGGGCGAGGTGATCCGAAGTGAAGGTAAAATGGTGTGGTTCGATGGGACGGGCTTGGTCCCCGCCCGGATCAAGAGTCGATTCAACGGGAACGACAGCGCCGGTCAGCAGATTCGGCTCGACCGATCGATTAACCGCGTCTCGGTGTATAAGAGCCTTGGGGGAATGTTGATAGAAGGAAGCAGCATCGACGATAACTCGAAGAGCAACACCAACCCGAATCCCCCTAACACTCCAAACCCCAATAACCCTTCATCCAGCACCAACAAGAATTCCACTCCTAACAAGAATTGAGTGGCTGTTGGTGGAGGTTGCTGGTCAGTTGTATAGCCTCCGGTCGCTGACGCTCCCGGCTCGCCGAAAACGCTCGTCGCCAAAGGTCTTAGGCACGCCGGGAGCGTCAGCGACCGGAGGCTATACAACTATGCCAACCGATTCCGAAACAGCCATGAAGCTGCCGAGAGCGTGACCAATGCAATCGCGGCCAGCGGCCACAGTTCGGGTAAAAGCTTACCAATGCCAGCTCCCTCCAGGTACACGCGCTCGGTAATCTCAATGGCGTAGCGCAAGGGGTTAGCCAGGGTGAGGAGTTGAAGACCCTCGGGCATGTTACTCAACGGAGTGGCAAGTCCAGACAACAGAGCAAATGGCATCATGAAGAGAAACGAGTAAAGCATCGCCTGCTGCATGGTCTTCGCAACAGCCGACAACAACAGCCCGATCCCCACCGCTGCCATCAGAAAGAGAATTAACCCCGCATAAAGGGTCAGAAATGACCCGGCGAACGGGATGTGGAACCAGAGCTGGGCGACCAGCAAGATGTTCGTTGCCTGACCAATTCCGATCAGCACAGAGGGCAACGCCTTGCCCGCCATGATTTCAAAAGGACGAAATGGGGTAACCAGTAATTGGTCGAACGTCCCCTGCTCGCGCTCGCGGGCCACCGACATCGCCGTCAGGAGCATCGTCTGGAGAAGCGTGAGGGTTCCGATCAGGCTTGGTATCATGTGCCAGCGCGTGATCAGATTCGGGTTATACCACGCCCGGATCGTCACCTGGACCGGTGCATTACTCTGGCCGTGAACGCTGCGCCAGTTGGCGTTGAACCCCTCGACAATCGTGCCGACATAGATCAGCGCCGTGCCAGCGGTATTGGAATTCCGGCCATCCGCGATCACCTGCACATCCGCCGTTTGGCCTGAAAGCAATCGCCGCTCGAAGTTCTGGTCGATCTGGATCACAATGAGCGCCTGGCGCTCATCGATCAGTTCTTTTGCATCTTCGGCCCGGTGGAAATCGGCTACGCGGTGGAATACCCCAGTGCCATCGAGTTTGGCCAGGAGTTCACGGGACGCATTGCTCCGGTCCTGGTCGATGACGGCGTATGGCACATCGTTGAGGTCGTACGTTGCCACATACCCGTAGATCAGACACTGGAGGATCGGCGGAATAATGAGCGTAAAGCGACCGCGCGGATCTTTGAGAACCGCAAGCAACTCCTTTCGCGTCAAAGCCAGAATGCGAAGGATGGAATCGATCATTGGAGTCTCCCGGGAAGCCATTCCATTCACGCCAGCCGCTTACGTGTAATGCTGCGCGTCAGTAACAGCAACGCGGCTGCCATCCCCGCCAGTACCGCGGCGTTCGGCACAACCACTCCCCACACATCGCCCGCCAGGAATAGTGTTTGAAGCAGGGTCACGTAATACCGGGCCGGAAGTGCGTAGGTGAGAAAACGAACCGCCATCGGCATACTGCGAACGTCGAAAATAAAGCCCGAGAGCATGAACGCGGGCAAAAACGTGACGAGCATTGTCATCTGGCTTGCCACGAACTGGTTTTTTGTGGCCACTGAGATCAGCAGACCAATACCGAGTGCTACAAGCAGATAGAGCATCGACACGCCAACCAGCACGACCACCGATCCGCGAATTGGAACGTGGAACAGGAACTTCGCCGCGAGAAGGCAGAGCGTCAGGCCCAGGATTCCCAGAGCAAAGTAAGGGATGGTTTTGCCGAGCAAAATCTCATCGGTCTCGACAGGGGTAACGAAGATCGCTTCCAGCGTGCCACGTTCCCATTCCCGCGCCATCACCAGCGATGTGAGCATGGCCCCAATGAGCGTCATCACGAGAACGATCAGACCGGGAACCAGGAAGTAATGACTGTCGTTGGCATCGTTGAACCAGAGCCGAGTCTGCAACATCACTGGTCCACCCGGAACCTCGTGGCCTTCGGCGACCCGTCGAGCTGTCCACTGCCCGACCGCTCCCTCGGCATAGCCCTGGATGATGCGGGCACGGTTGGCATCGGTTGCATGAATGAGAATCTGAACCTCGGCGTTCCCCAGTGCGAGGTTCCGGCCAAAGTCCGGACGGATTCGGACAATCCCATCCACCCGGTGATCGATCATGAGTTCTCGTGCCTCGTGCATCGAGGTCATAACGCGCGCCTGGAAGTAGGGCGACAACTGAAACCCCGCGGCCAGTTCCATCGCATCCGGCGAAGGATCTTCAACGACCACCGCGACGGGCACATCGGTCACATCCAGCGAGAGACCGTAGCCAAACAACAGAATGAGGATGATCGGCAATACAAGACCGATGGCGATGCTGCTGGGGTCGCGAAGGATTTGCCGGGCCTCCTTGCGCACGAGAGACCAGACGCGCCACGCTTTGGCGCTCACACTGTGGTGTTGGCTCTCGTATTTGTCTGGCATCAGAAAATTGCCTTTCTTCTAGCCCTCAACCGCGTTTGCGGGATTGATTTTCGCCCTCACCCCCAACCCCCTCTCCCCGCGGGAGAGGGGGGAGTAAATCCTGCTCCCCCTCTCCCACGGGGAGAGGGGGTTGGGGGTGAGGGCG
>DASZJS010000021.1:0-4842 GCA_035947935.1 Gemmata sp.
GCGGACTCTCCGTTCTCCATCCAACCAGTCGGCATACACCAACCGGGGAGTGTCTTCATCCGGTGCGGCAAAGATCGAGGCCAGGAGGGCGTCGCCGTTGGTCATGTTGACATTTGCTATTGTGGTTCTTGTACAAAAAGCATCCGAGGTCATCCCACACTCTGAGTTTGAGTCTTCTCTATCTTACCCGAGCGGCAAACACGGTGCCCAATTTACTCCCGCTTCGTGCGAGACGCTTTCTCTCGCAGGCTTCACAGGATAGGATTGGAGCATGAGCGAATGGCATCTCGCCCGTGGCTATCGGTACGCGGGCATCGTCAGTGGACTTCGTACCGAGCCGGATCGACGCGATCTTGCCGTCATCATCAGCGACCGACCGGCCGCGGCAACGGGTGTATTCACCCAGAACCGGGTCTGCGCGGCACCGGTGCAGGTAAGCCGTGCCCGGCTCCCCCGTGCGGATGCCCGGGCTATTGTGATCTGTTCTGGAAATGCCAATGCCTGCACGGGCGATCAGGGCTTAAGCGATGCCCGGCGGATGACAGAACTCACAGCTATCGAACTTGGTTGTTCTCCCGAGCAGGTGTTGGTGGCCTCGACTGGCGTCATCGGACGACCGTTGCCCATGCCCATCCTGGAAGTCGGGATTCCGAAAGCCACACAAGAAGCAGTCCATGGTCGGGAAGCCATGAGCAATGCGGCTCACGCCATCTTGACCACCGATACAGGTATCAAAATAGCAACCCGTGCATTCCCAGAATTTACTGTAACCGGATTCGCCAAGGGCGCAGCCATGATCGGGCCGAACATGGCGACCATGCTCGGCTTTATCCTGACCGATGCTGCCGTCGGCGAGAACGATCTGCACCATACCCTCAAGATCGCGGTCGATCGTAGCTTTAACTGCATTTCGGTCGAAGGGCACACCAGCACCAACGACACCGTACTCTTGCTCGCCAATGGTGATGGCCCAAAACTCATCGGACACGAACAGGCGACATTCCAAGATGCAGTCACAAGCGTTTGTGTGGAGCTGGCACGCAAGATCGCGATTGATGCGGAAGGAGCTGAGCATCTCATTACCATCGAAGTCGAAGGATGCCGCACCGATTCGGAAGCCAAGCAGGTCGCCAAGACAATCGCCGAAAGCGCGCTGGTTAAGAGTGCGGTCTTTGGAGCCGACCCGAATTGGGGCCGTGTTGTATCTGCCGCGGGCTATTCCGGAGTCAGCTTCGAGGAGAAGGATCTTTCTTTCTGGATGGGGGACATGCTCCTTTACCGGAGCGGTTCGCCGCTGCCTTTCGATGCGGCAGCGGCATCCTCCTATCTGAAACACAATCGTGAGGTACATTTCAAACTGCGGTTCACTCTCGGTCCCGGTCGTTGCACGTTCTACACCTGCGACCTGACGCCCGAATACGTGCGATTGAATGCGGATTACACTACATAGCGTGCGTTGCCGCATTCACGGATCCAGTTCCAATGCTCTCAACTCACAACCACACCCACCCAATATCCTCGCAGCTCATCGAGCTGAGTGCATTGACGCGCACGTTTGGTACTTTCACCGCATTGTCCGATATCACTCTGTCGCTGCCGGTAGGACGGATTGGCTTATTGGGACCGAATGGGGCAGGTAAGTCCACGCTACTCAAAATACTCATGGGCCTGATCCCCCCAACTTCGGGCACCGGTCGGGTGCTCAATGAGGAACTTGGCCGGGATGGCGACTCGACAAGTAACCGCCGACTTCGTGGACTGATCGGGTTCATGCCCGAGGTCGATGCACTCATCCCGGGGCTCACGGGTGTTGAATACGTCAGCCTCGCGGGTGAACTTTACGGCATGCCGCGCCGAGAAGCCCAGCGGCGAGCCCACGAGGTTCTGTCGTATCTCGAACTGGAGGAAGCACGCTACCGGAGAGTGGAAGAATACTCCACTGGGATGAAGCAACGAGCTAAGCTGGCGCAGGCTCTTGTCCACGACCCGCCGGTACTCTTGCTCGATGAACCGACCAGTGGACTCGATCCGTCGGGACGAGATGCCATGCTTCGTTTGATTAAGGCACTTGGCTCGGAACACGGGAAATCTGTCATTCTCTCCACACACTTGCTCGCGGATGTGGAAGCTGTCTGCGAGCGTGTGGTCATCATGGCCGGTGGCCGAGTGCGTGGGCAAGGAACTGTAGCTGAACTCTGCACTCGCCGCCGGGATCGTTACCGCTTGCGGGTTCAGGGCGAACCGACGGGTTTCCGGACAGACCTCCACAGGAAAGGTGTTACCCTCCTAGTGGATGATGGAGAAGGTGAGTGGCGAGTGTTGGTTCCCACGGGCTGGAAGAACTTGATGTTCTTTGAACTCGCTCGCGATAACGCAGTGGTGATCCGCTCGCTTGTGCCCGACGATGAAACCCTGGAGGAACTCTTCTTGCGAACAGTCAGCGATGTGGCTGGGGCAGTATAAAGGGGATGCCACGTTCGGATTCTTCGGTGAGTTCAAGCTACTGTTGAAACAGAATATGCACTGGATAGTGGCGCGATTTTAACACAAAGACCTCGACCAAGAACTTCCAGAAGATGGCTGCTCAAACCGATTCACTGCTCCGATACCGTCCCTGGCGTGGCACGCCCCACGGACCAATTTTCGCATCTTTGGCGATGGCCCGAGTTTCCCTCAAGCTGATGCTCCGTCGTCGGCTTCTGTGGGGTCTCTTTGCTCTCGGCTTGCTCGTCTTCTTTTTCTTCTTCTATGCGCAGTACCTCGTCGTCTGGATCACCCGGCAGCTCTCAACGGAAACTGTCCGGTTCGCCGGTATTCCGGTCTCGGTGGGCAACCTCACCAAGTTCCTCGAACGGCTGGCCTTGAACGGCACGGCGCACACGTTCGGGAACTTCATCTGGTTTCAGGGGTATGTCCTCGTCATCGTCCTGGCGCTGGCGGGGTCGGTGCTGGTAGGTAACGATTTCTTCCACGGCAGTTTGCCGTTCTATCTCTCGAAGCCGATTGGCCGCTGGCACTATGTCCTGGGTAAATGTCTGGCGATCGGAGCCTTCGTCAACCTCATGACCACTCTCCCAGCAATCGTTCTGTGGGTTGAAGCAGGTCTGCTTTATGACTGGCAGAGCTACTATCTCGACAACATCGACCTTTTGCTTGGTATCCTAGGTTATGGACTTGTGCTATCTGTGACCTTGAGCCTGTTGGTTGTGGCGACCGCCGTCTGGGTTCGGCGAACAGTTCCGCTGGTGATGGTGTGGATGGGGCTCTTCGTGTTCCTGCGGACGCTCGGTGCATGGCTGGTGGATGCGTTAAAGGATGAACGCTGGCGGCTGATCGACCTCTGGAACAATCTCTACCTTTGTGGGCTCTGGTGTCTTCAGGCCGATCACGCCACGATCCGACCACAACCCCAACCGAGTTTCGGTGAGGCATGGCTGGCCGTTGGCGCGGTCTGTATTGCCTGTCTCCTGTACCTGCGGCGTCGGGTTGAGGCGGTCGAAATCGTCTCGTGAATGCGGAGTCCGGCATGCGGAATGTGGAATTTCAAACCGATCCCCAGTTCCTACTACCGGGCGAGGGTTCTGCCTCGTCCGGGAATGGTCAGACGGGTTTCGTGGAGGCTCATCGAGAGTTCTCCCAATCATCTCCAACTCCGAACGTGGTGACCCGGGCCGACCCTGAAGCTCCTCTCCTACTATTCGAGCAAGTCTCCAAGTGGTACGGGACTGTTCTGGCATTGAACCAGGTGACGCTCGAATTGACGGGTGGGATCACTGGACTTGTTGGGGCAAATGGGGCCGGCAAATCCACACTGCTCCGCATGGCCAACGGCCAGTTGAAACCCACCCTCGGGCGGGTTACTATTCGCGGCACCGATGCGTGGGATTGGCAGGCTCGGCGGCTTGTTGGCTACTGCCCCGACATCGACGCGTTTTACGAAGACCTGTCCGGTCGCCGCTTCGTGTGGGTGATGGCTCGGCTCTGTGGCTATACGCGAGCCGAATCCACCCGGCGAACGGAGGTGGTGTTGGAGCGAGTTGGGATGCAAAATCGCGCGGACCGCAAGCTCCGCGGTTACTCCAAGGGAATGCGGCAGCGGATCAAGCTCGCGCAGGCACTTCTTCACGACCCCGAACTCCTGATCCTCGATGAACCACTCTCCGGGATTGATCCTCTGGGTCGCCAGGAATTGCTCGAACTATTTCAGTCACTTGCAAGCCAGGGCAAGTGCCTGTTGATCTCCAGTCACGAGCTGGAAGCCTTGGAAAAGCTTACAAACCATGTCGCGATCATGGCTCGTGGTCGAGTCGCGGCTGTCGGAACGCTGGTTCAGATCCGCGACCTACTCGAAGACCATCCGCTATCGGTTAGGATCGAGTCGGATCGTCCCCGTGATCTGGCTCGTTTGCTGCTGACGGTGCCCGAAGTGCTGGCAGTGGATGTGGCCCCGAAAGGCGATATTCCGGGACTTGAGGTCAAAGCCCGCAATCCCAAGCGGTTTTTCGAGGCTTTTATGCAGCTCGTGATCGAGGAGCAACTGGATATTCGCCGGGTCGAACCGCTGGATGAGTCGGCCCACGCCATCCTCGGATATCTGCTGGGAGGCTCGGGGAGAACATGACATTCAGAAGGGATGAGGGATGAAGGAAGACAGACAAATGTTTTCCTTCATCCTTCACCGCTTCCTAGTTACTCGCCGCCAATCTCATCATCGAATCGGAATACCGCGCACGTTTTTCGGGCCGAATTATCCGGGTCGACAGTCATCGCTCCGATGTAAATGGTTCGTTTGCTTCCTGTGGGTGTCGCGGTTGTGATGAGAGCAGGGCCAGAAAGAACGCC
>DASZJS010000022.1:0-4206 GCA_035947935.1 Gemmata sp.
CGATGTGAAAGCTGTCCGTCCGGTTCGGGAGACCATTCGCAAAACCATCGAGCAGCCGGGGCGCGTCGAGGGCTACGAACAAACCCCGATGTATGTGAAGATGTCGGGGTTCGTGCAGGAGTGGAAGACAGACATTGGGGCACGGGTGAAGAAGGGGGATGTTCTGGCGGAGTTGTCGGTCCCGGAGGAGGTGGAGGAGTTGAAGCGGCGTGAGGCCACCGCAGCGCTTGCCGAGGCGGAAGTGGTTGCCGCCGAGAAAACTCTGGATGCCGCGACCGCGGACGAGGCGAAAGCCGAGGCAGTTGTCCGCCAGGCAATGGCGACGAAGTCCCGCACCGATGCAAACGTCGTCCGATGGAAGGCCGAATTCAAGCGAACCGAGCAAATTCGGGACAAAGGCGCAGCTAGTCAGAACGACTACGATGTCGCGCTGGAAGCACTCCGAACTGCCGAGGCAGGCACTGCCGAAGCCAAGGCAGGGATCGATTCTGCTACCGCGGGTTTGGCTTCCGCGAATGCTGCCAAGGTGCGGGCGAGTGCCTCAGTGGCTGTCGCAAAAGCACAGGTGGCTGTCGCGGAAGCGGATGCTCGCCGCCAGAGGGAATGGCTGAAGTATGCGACGGTGAAAGCTCCCTTCCAGGGAGTGGTTTCGCATCGGAACGTGGAGGTTGGGCAGTACGTCACAGCTCCGACTTCCGGATCGACGCAACCACCGCTCTTTGTGGTTGTCCGAACCGACCCGGTTCGGATCTTCGTGGATGTTCCTGAATCCGAAGCTCCGCTGATCGAAGAGAATATGTCGGTCGTGGTGCGCATTCAGGCAAAAGGCGATCTGGAAATCTCCGCTCGCGTTAGCCGGTTAAGTTGGGCGCTCGATCGGGATTCCCGCACCTTGCGAGTGCAGGTTGATCTGCCGAATTCAAACGGAGCGTTGAGACCCGGAATGTTCGCCATCGTGCGGTTTAACACCGAACGGCCTGGAACCTGGGTTGTGCCAGCCAGTGTAGTTGTAACCACCGATGAGCAACCTTATGCTGTTCGAGTGGAGAATGGGAAGTCCATCAAGACACCCGTGAAACTCGGCGCACGGCAAGCGGGATTGGTGGAATTATTGCAAAAGCAAACCCGACCAGTTCTCCGGGGCGAGCCAATCCCATGGGAATCGCTCACGGGAGCAGAAGACTTCCTCACCGCCCGTCCCACAGGTTGGACAGACGGCATGCGTGTGAACATTTCTGATCGTTGAGGCCGCAAAGAACGCGGAAGAAGATGATGGGGCTCGCAAAGCCTCGACCTACCCTACAAGATTCTCCCACTTGCCGATCACGGCTTCTTGAACATGGCGTTGTTGCGGTCGCCGCGGGAGAGTATGTATGCCAGTAGATCGAGAATCTCATCTTCCTTGAAGGTGTCAATCAAGCCGGCCGGCATCATCGAAATCTTGGATGTCTTCATCGACTCGATGTTTTTCCGATCCACACTCACGCTTGAGCCCGGATTCAACATATCGGTGTTCACCATCACCTGATCGTTGTTCAGGTTCACGATGCGGCCAATCACAATTCGCTCATCGCGGGTGCGTATCTCGACCGCGGCGTATTGATCGCTGATCTCCTTGCTGGGCTCCAGGATCGACTCCAGAAGATCGCGCGGGCTAAACCGCCCGGCCACGACGGTCAGGTCCGGGCCATTGCTGCCACCCTCGTTGTCGTAGCGATGGCAACCAAAACATTTCCCCGCAGCGAACAATTTGCGTCCGCGGTCGTAATCCCGGCCGGTTTTCAGACCGGTTTCCATTGCCTTGGTGAGATCATCCACTTTCCACGCCTTCACGAATGGCCGCGGAGCTTCGTCCGGTAGCTTCACCTTCGTTGGGTCTGCATTGATGATGTCTTTCAGAGCGACCACCTCGGTTGGCGTGAGCGTGGCAACCGCATCGGCCTTGATCATCTTGTTGAAACCCTGAAAGCTCGATCCGCCTTTGTAGTTCGCGGCCTTGATGAACCAAGTGAAATAGGCTTTGCGAAGTTCCGGAGTCCATCCGCTCTTGAGTACCCTGAGAGCGCGGATGTATTCCAGTTGCTCCTCCTGAGTGGGAGCCTCGCCAAGCAACTTCATCGCCTTGGTGGCTGTCGAGGGAACTTCCAGGGCGACCAGCACCTCGCACATCTCGCCGTTCACGAACCGATTGTGATCCGGGAACGCTGGCTCAAGTTGCTTGACCACCTGTTCCCATTCACCCGTTCCCACCTTGCCGGCGATGGGGCGGCCAAAGCGATTGAAGACGACCTCATAGGTCCGGAGCAGGTCGATTTTGTCCTGGTCTTTGAGCTTCGTGAAATCGATCGCGGTGAGATTCGCCACGATCTTTGCCCGCAGTGCAGGGTCTCCGATCACCTTCTTATCTTTCGTATGTTCCGGACATGGGGCCGAGACACGGGCGAGTGCCAGCAGGGCGTGAGTGGCCTTCACCGGGTCTTTCTCGGTCAGCGCTTTCTCGGCCCATAGTTTCGGATCCTGAAACTCTAGTGCAGCGCGTGCTGCGAACTGGATGAAACGATCCGAATCCGAGAGATAGTTCCACACATGATCCACTGCCTCCGGAGCCTTTACCCCGTGGTATTTCTCGATTTTGTATCTGATCTCACGAGCCGAGTTGGCCGGGCCATCGCCGAATCGGACGGGGGCCTGGATTTCGTTGCCGGTGTACGTCACTCTGTAAAGACCGGACTTTGTCTTCCGCCCGCCGATGGTGAAATACATGGCTCCATCAACTGGGTTGATCACGATGTCCGTGAGTGGTAGCGGCGTGCCCGCGAGAAACTCTTCCATCGTCGCCTTGTAGGCGCTTCCATCGGGAGTGAGGTGAACGGCGTATAGTTTGCCGTAGCTCCAGTCGCAGATGAAGAATGCGTCCTGATACTTCTTGGGGAACTTCGCTCCGTAGCCAAAGCAGACGCCAGTGGGAGAACCCGGCCCGACATTGAGGATCGGTGGCAGGTTGTCGGGGTAGTATTGCGGATACTTGCCGGCTCCGTTCCGCCAGCCAAACTCGCTCCCACTCGTTGCCAGACAAACGCGGGTGGGGCGATACCACGGCGTGTTGAAATCCCACTCCATATCGGCATCGAAGGTGAACAGGTCGCCGTTATGGTTGTACGCCGCGTCGTATTGGTTGCGGTATCCAACGCTGAAGAGTTCCCACGTTTTGCCATCTGGTGAGACGTTATAGATTGCCCCTCCCGGCCCCAAAACACCCTTCATGAATCCATTGCCATCGGGCAGTCGCGGCAAAAGATGATCCTCGCCCCAAACTGGTGGAACGCGGGTGGTATCGTACTTCACGAGCTTGGTTTGATCGCCGCAAACGACTGTTAGACGCTTCCCATCCGGATGCAACAGCACCGCGTGCGGCCCGTGTTCTCCATCGCCGTTCTCAAATGCACGCAACAACTCAACCGTGTCGAGCGTGTCGTTTTTCTTCGATGAGGTGACCTTGTAGAGTCCGCTGTTGGGACCGTTGACCACGACATACAGGGCATCGAACGCCCACAGCAACCCCTGAGCTCTTCCGATCGCGGCGGGAATCTTCTCAACGCGCGTCTCATCGGCCTTGCCTCCGATGGCAGCGGGAGTGATGCGATAGAGCGCCCCGTACTGATCCGACACAATCAGCCGGCCTTTGGGATCGACGCACATGGAAACCCAAGAGCCCTGCACGTCCTTCGGCACCGAGTAGAGCAGTTCAATCTTGAAATCCTTCGTCACTTTCATGGTAGCCGGGTCGGTCGCGGGTGGCTCCTTGGAAGGGGTTTTCTTGGGCTGTGCGATTGCTACAGCAGGGCCAAGGACCATGAGCGCGACAGCGCAGACAAATGAAGGGAGTTGAGTCATGTGAGGAAGCCTCTGGTGGGGAGATTGCGGAATGGCAGTATATTCCGGCAGCGAAGGGCAAGGAGCAAGAGAAGAGTGAAAAGAGAAAAGCAGGGCTTTGAGGAGTGGAGAGTGGGGAGACTGTCGGGGAGTGGTGTTATACTGCGCGTGGTTTGGAATGCTCGGCTCTGTCCACGCGTGCATAGGTATGCCCACAAGTTTTTGACCAGGTAAGGGAGGTTAATGGCGTAATTGGGCAGCACTAACCACTGGTAATCTGGGGAAAGTACTATCTTGCCGAGTCATCCTAACCATATTCAGGGTAACACGAGG
>DASZJS010000023.1:0-4950 GCA_035947935.1 Gemmata sp.
GATTCCGCGGTGGCCGAGTCGAACCCACTGAGATCACTGAAGTGAACCAGCTCCCCGATCGGTGGTTCGGGTATGAGGCCGCAGATGTTGTCGTGTTGAATACCGCCCCGGGAGCGGATGAGTTCATTAACCGGCTTTTTGGTGAGAAAGCAGGCGAGGCGGACAAAGCCAAACGCGATGCACTCGTGGAGTGGGTTCGGCGAGGTGGTCGACTTCTGGTGACCGTTGGTGGAAACGCTGGCCTTGTTGCAAAGATGCCCGCACTGCAGGAGTTGCTGCCCTTCGCTGTGAATCAGACCCAACCGAGTCGCACACCAGGAACGCTTGCTCTGTCCTGGACAGCCAGGGAGTCCAGTCGCACCAGTACACTCAACGATGCCTTGGGGCTCAAAACCGGTGTATTCCCGGTGGCGAATCTGGTACCGAAAACAGACCGACCGGCTCAGGTGCTAATCCCGACCAGGGATCGATTGAAAGACAGAGAGAAGGATGTGCTGGCGGCCCAGGCTCCCTATGGGCTTGGACGAGTCACCGTGCTGGGTTTCGATCTCGACCGACCGCCGTTTACCGAGTTCACTCAGCGAGCCGAATTCTGGGATTGGGTGCTGCGCGAAGGTGGGGCGAATCGTGCCTCTGCCGGGAGTGAAGGGAAGCCTAAACCGGGTACGACCGGCCCCACCGAGGAGGAAGACGAAGTCGCGGTTGCGCTCCGCACGCACATCGATACGTTCGATGGCATCCCGGTGGTGTCGTTTGGATGGGTCGCGATCCTGATTGTCCTGTATATTTTGCTGATTGGACCGATCGAATATTTCTTCCTGAAGAGGGTTCTCGGCCGCCTGGAACTGACCTGGATCACATTCCCGATCATCGTCCTGACGGTAAGCCTCGCAGCGTACTTCACGGCATACTCACTGAAGGGCCGCGATCTCAAGATCAACAAGTTGGACGTTATCGATGTCGATCCCACATCCCATCGGGTGTACGGGACGACGTGGTTCACGATTTTCAGTCCACGCATCGAAACGTACACTCTTGGCGTCACTCCGGGTGAAGGCTGGTCGGCCGAGAGCGAGCCCACCGGGACGACTGTAAACTGGGTGGGGGCTCCGCGGGGAGGACGAGCGAGTCTGTTGCGGCGAAGCTACCGATACCACGCGGGCGAAGATGGGCTGGAGAAGGTGCCAATCCAGGTGTGGTCCACTAAGTCATTTGTTGCCAACTGGAGTGGCGACTTCGACCCGACCACCCCAAGAGCAATGATCGAGTCCCACCTCCAACACCCTCCCGCTGACCCCTCAGGGGTAATCGGGACGTTCGTGAACCGACTGCCGATTCCAGTCTTGCGGGACTGCGTGGCCTTTTACGCTGGGCAGGCATATCCACTTCCTGGCGGAACGATCCGGTCTGGCGAAACTGTCCGATTGGTATTCGATAAGGGAACTTTGGCCTCGCAGTGGTTGCAAAAGGAAAGCCGTTTGGAAGAGATTCTTCGTCGGGTACCCACGTATGTTGAGCGTCCTGGAGCGGCCAAGGTTGTCGTTCAGCAACCCGCTTCCCTTGGTGGCCAGATTGCCTTCGACAGTTCGTTCCCGTTCTGGGGGGTGTTTTTCCACGAGTCCGCTCTCACCTATGGGGAAGGTGTGATTCCCCGAAATGCTTCCCTCCGCTGGCTCGATCAGTCCTGGCGGTTGGACCCAGCCAACCGAAACGAAGTCATCCTCATCGGGAGAGCAGCTCCCATATCTGGCTCCGCCGAGGAGACTCTTTCGGGGCCGAGTGTTCCATCTCAGTTATGGTTGAAAGGTCTTCCTGGCACGGGCGAAGCCCGAACTCCAATCCCGGGAACTGGCCGACAGGAAACGTGGGTGCGTGTCTATTTGCCGGTTCGATAACTGTTGATTGTTATTGGACCCCAATTGCGTTCGCGACCAGGAATTCGCAAACGCCTCGTTCTTGTAACGTCCCGCTCTCTGGAGCGACTGATGATCGAATGCCGCGACTTGACCAAGAAGTACAACGACCTGTTTGCCGTTGACCGGCTCACGTTGAAGCTGGACAAGGGCGATGTGTACGGCTTCATCGGACCGAACGGGTCCGGCAAAACTACCACCATGCGAATGCTGGCCACCCTGCTCAACCCAAGCTGGGGGGAAGCCACGGTCTGCGGGCACTCGATTTATACCGGATCGAAGGAGATTCGCCGGGCGATAGGGTACATGCCCGACTTCTTCGGCGTCTACGACGACATGAAGGTGACCGAGTATCTGGAGTTTTTCGCAGCTGCTTACCGCATCACTGGCCCCAACCGCCGGAAGAAGGTCAACGAGGTGCTGGAGTTGGTGGAACTGGGCTACAAGCGCGATGCTCTGGTAACGAGCCTTAGCCGTGGGATGACACAGCGACTCGGACTAGCTCGTGTACTCCTCCATGAACCGCAAGTGTTGCTGCTTGATGAGCCTGCCAGCGGTCTCGACCCGCGAGCCCGGATCGACATGAGGAACCTGATTAAAGAATTGCGGAAGTTGAACAAGACAATCATGGTGTCTTCTCACATCCTCCCGGAATTGAAAGACATCTGTAATAAAATTGGCATCATCGAACGAGGGAAGCTGATCTGGAATGGTACGGTGGATGAAGCGATCCAACAGGTGCGGGGTCGGGCGACCTTCACGGTATCCGTCGGGGCCGATAGAAACGATGAAGCTGCCAAGCGTATTGAGAGCTACCCCGAGGTGGAGTCAGTAAAATTCGACCAGAAGACAAGCACACTCGATGTTCGATTGAAGGATGGGCAGGAGGATGGGAGTTTCATTCCCGAAAGACTGATTCAGGCGGGATTTCGACTCAAAGCGTTCAAGGAAAAGGAAGTCGATATCGAGGATGTGTTCATGCGCATCACGAAAGGCATTACGAGTTGAGTGCGGGGTGCCGATGAAGGGTTAGTGTGAACCGGCCGTTTGTCACCACACGCCACAGGGTCATCAAACGCGCATTTCCGATTCCCCCGGAGTTACTCTGCAGGTTACAATTGCAAATTGAATTCCCACCTGCCGGGCACTCCCGCCATGCTGACACTTCAGACCACCCTGAACTCATCCCCATCCGCGCGGGTTAGCCCCACATCGACGACCCGCTGGCTTCCTTCATCCCTGAGCAAGTGGGTTCCTCTTCCACCCCCATGAGATTGCGTACCCTTCGTAATTCACATTTCGGGAATGCTCGCAACGGTTGCCGGGAAAGCAACGCCGCCAACCCCGGTTTTCTGCTCTTGTAGTGCTTAGTGATAACTATAACGAACACACGAGACGGGTAGAGGTGGACCGATGGCAGATGCAAAATTCACCATTGTCGGGCGGGGCGGTCAGTCAGTACAACGCGGTCGCCTTACCCGACTTCTTCGCTGACACGATTACGGCCAGCGTCGGTTGAAAACTCTGGGACCGTGGTTAACGTGAAAATGTGCGATGCAACGGGCTACCTGGCTGGGAGCGTGTGGAGCAGTCCGATAGTTGCCCAGGCGGTGCCCCAGTGGATGCTCGTGGCGCGAATAAGTTCCGGCTTAGTGCTGAACGTCTCGCGAGTGCGTGACTGCCACCACCCGGCCGCTTGTTGCGTGTTGACGAGGTGCTTCCAAGCCTTGCGCACGGCCAGATCGCTTTCACCGAGGCCCATTTCGCCCAGGCAATACAAGCACTCGCCAGTCGTGTGTGCATAGCTCTCGCCACCACGAACGTAGCCCCAGCCGCCATCGGCGTTCTGCTCGGCGCGGAGTTCGCGCAAGAGTTGCTTGGTAAGCTCCGGTGTTTCGTACTCCTTCGCGACCAGAACGCGAAGCGCGAGCCAGTCGATCCTCTTGTCCGGCTTCGCCGCTTTGAGGAATGCCAGCCCCTTGTCGCGTTCGCTCGCCAGTCCCTTGCGGGTATCCGCCGAGAGCTTGTCGCCAAGTCGATCGAGGGACTTGATCGCGAGAAGCGTCCACATCGTATCGACCTCGTCGGCTTCGCGCTGGGCGCCCTCAATGCGGATCTGCCGGCCCTCGCGCCACGAGCCGTCCGGCTTCTGCCGCTTCGCGAACAACGTCTCGAATAGTGCATACGATTTCAGTGCATCGTCGCGAGGGGCATTTGCGTTTTGCGACAATACCATAAACGTGGAGGTGAGGTGGAAACCGCCGGTGCGCTCACCCTTGTCCTCGTTGGTGGCACAGAAGTGGAACGCCCAAGCCGTCAGGTCGTCCAGTTTCGCCGCATCGACCGCAACTCCGCGGCTCTTCGCCTCGTTGAGTGCCCAGACCGCGAAGGGAACCTGATGACAGGTGACGCACTTGCTCTCGGACCGCCAGGTTGCCGAACTCTTCTCCACAAAGGGGAGACTGCGCTCGACGGCACGGCGCACATCGGCAGCGGAGACCTGGGCGGGGCGCGGGGATGGTGCAACTTCGGCGGCAGGCAGAGCGGCGAGCAGAAAGGGAAGGACGTACATGGCAGGAGACCGGGGTGGTTTGTGCAGTGGGTGCGCCCATTACAGCGGGGCGTGAGCAGTGATTCCACCGCTTTTCTTATAGAACGCGACTGTGTTACATGGAGCGAGGCGGGATTAGCCTTGCGATCGGAACAAAGTCAGGTTGCGGGACTGTCTTTCGGAAAGGCAATCATCTTTGCAAACTTGTGTCCCCAATCGGCCGCGGCCTCTGGGACAGTCAGGCCAAACCCAATGATGCCAGCCTTCTCGATCTGCACACCCCCGCCTGTGGGATAGCTGAGAATCGCGGGCGCATCGAGTAGGGCGACGACCTCTGGGCCGGTGAAATGGGTTGGCTTGAGCATCTGTTGAAAAGAAGAAATGCTATGCGATCAGAAATGAAAAGTCGGTACGAGTACGTACTGGGATGAGGAGATTGCAGATTTCACTTAATGATGTGGCCAGCGATCAACTTTTTCATCACTT
>DASZJS010000024.1:0-5187 GCA_035947935.1 Gemmata sp.
TGGTTCACTTGCCCCGCGTCGGCTTCTGGGAGTGATTTCGCTCCGTGATCTCATCCTGGCTCCGCGTCATGCTTTGATTCGCGAACTGATGGAAACCGATCTCGTCACCCTCCGTTACGATGAGGATGCGGAGGCGGTGACCCAGTTGTTCGCTCGCTACGACTTCCTGGCAGCCCCGGTGGTGGATGATAAGTTCGGGTTACTCGGAATTGTCACGCACGATGACGTGTTGGATGTGGTCACCCGTGAGGCAACCGAAGACTTGCAGCGTCAGGCAGCGCTCGGTCCAATCGAGGGCGACTACCTGCATGCCAGCTTTTGGAGGGTCTGGCGAGGTCGTGTGCAGTGGCTGGCGGTGCTGTTCGTGGCCGAGTTACTCACATTTACTGCGATGGCGTTTTTCGAGGATGCGATCTCCGCGGTTGTAGTTCTGGCTCTGTTCGTCCCATTGTGCATTTCGACCGGTGGAAACTCCGGAACCCAGGCTGCCACGCTGGTGACTCGTGCAATGGCCCTTGGCTTCGTCACTCCAAAGGACTGGCGACGGGTACTCAAGCGCGAACTGATGATGGGGCTCGCCCTGGGCGGAGCCCTGGGAGTGATCGCGTTTGCGCGTGGAGCGCTCACGCCGAGCGATACCCGTAGTGGTCCCGAGAAGGTCAAGAATCCGTTCACCGTTCTGGTTGCAACTGGAACCAATCTGGTTCCCAATCAACACCACGATATTGATCTTTCAGTCGGAACTCCGCAAACCGTGACGTTGGAGAAGAACACACGCGTCCGCTTACCGGACGGCATCGATCAACTGGAGGCTCCGAAAGTAGTTAATGATGGGTGGGTTTACGAGTTTCCAGCCGAGTGTGAGGTTCGAACAGAGGCGGTGGACCGCTGGTCGCTCGGGCTGGTGATTTCGATTGCCGTGCTGGGAATCTGTCTCTGGGGAACTCTGATGGGGTGCGTGATTCCGCTTGTGATCCGCACACTTGGCGGCGATCCTGCCATCGCTTCGGGCGCACTCGTTGCCACTCTTGTGGATGTGAGTGGCATTGTCATCTTCTTCTCGGTCGCGAAAGCAATCTTGTTATGAGTGGGAGAAGAAGCTGTTTCGTGGCTGGAGTGAGCTTTTGTGCTCCCAAAACTACTTCTTCGTAGGCGGTCCCAGGAAGTACAACCCAGAGGCAGTGGTGATGAGTGGCATTGCGTCGGTATTGCGTTCACCAAGTATAAACGAGCCATCCTCCTTCTGAGACTTGATCAGTTTCTCAGCGCCTACCCTGTACCATGCCCAGGTCTTGTCCCCGACCCTGAACTCGTTCGATCGGGACATCCTGCCGAGTTCGGCCACGGTCATCATGGCATAACCAGTACCCTTTGGGCTTTGAAGATCCCACGTCACCAGAAGCTTGAGCCCTTTCTCGAATGCCGGGTCCGGCCCCTTGACCTTGGGATCCTTGTCGTGCTTCGATACGATCAGCAGTCCTACCAGGGCGCAGGTCGTCATGCTGTTGGTGGAGCGATCAGAAGCCTCAATGTTGTAATAACTCCATCCACCTTCTCTCTTGGTTCGGACGTAGAAGTCCTTGATTTGCTTCCACACTTTGTCATCGACCTTGGCCCCAGCTTGATCCGCCGCGTGTAACCCTACGACCGCGAAATGCGTGTTTGACCCATCCGCGATCTGGTTCGCGGGATACGACCAGCCTTCGAGTTTGTCGCCGTTCCTGATCGCCTGTTCCATGAGCCAGTCTGCATCCTTCTGAATCAGATCCTTATGTTTTTTCGCATCCACTCTCGCCAATACCTGCGTTTGTAGACTCACAATGTATGTTTTTTTTCGTGGGAGCTTCACCAGGTAGTCCACCGCTTTCGCGATCATCTGATCATTGACCGGCACTCCGGCTTCCAGAAGTGAGAGCGTAACGAGAGCAGTCTCTCCACCTTCCATGTTCGCGAGAAGTGAGATTCCACCCCCTTCCCAGCTTCCATCTTTCTTCTGTTGTCGCTTGAGAAAATCGATACTCCTGGTTCGTGCGTCAATCACACCCTTTTCAAACTTTTCATCAATTTCCTTCGGAACCGGAGCTGCAATTGCCGTAGCGATGGAGAACGCGAACGCCAGCATCGGGAGTCCTCCTGGAGGGAATAAGCCTCATTCTGATAGTTCGTCGAACTATCTACAAGATTTCAACGGACGAAAAATCTTGAAACTGGCCTGTTGTGTAGATGGCACTCTTCGCACACAATGGGCGTTCGCAACCTCTCTCGCAAGCCCTCTCATAATCTGGAGTTAATCCATGCTGCCTCTGCGCTCTGTGCGCCCGTGGCTTCTCGCCGCGGCGTTCGCTCCCCTTGCATTCCTGGTCACCCCGACCTTTGCGGTCGAGGTCGCGCCGGCACCCCGTGCAGCCGGTACTCTACCAGAGATCAAGACACCCGATGATCTCGACCAGGCTTTGATGATCGAGATCAAGCAACGATCCGAGTTGATGAAGAACCTCCAATACCTTTCGGACGTAATCGGCGGCCGTTTGACCGGCTCGAAGAACGTGGAGCGGGCAAACAACTGGACTGCCGAAAGGATGAAGGCTTACGGACTAGTGAACGTCCACCTCGAACCGTGGGAAATCCCGGTTGGCTGGGAACGGGGGTTTGCCCGAATGAAGGTGATTGAGCCGGAAAGCGGTCGTGAGCTGACTATTGCTTCCGCAGGATGGAGCCCAGGTACCAAGGGGAAGGTGATCGGCGACGTGGTCCTCGTGAAGGCCAAGAACAAAGCTGACCTCGAGGCTTACAAAGGCAAGCTGAAGAACGCCGTAGTGTTAATGAACCCACCATCCAACGTCAAGCCAGTCTCGGACCTGAGCTATCCGCCGCCTCCTGGCCCTCTTACCAAGGAAGAATCCAAAAAAGACGCCCCCCTCAAGGACGGTCTCAAGAAGGAAATACCCAAGAAGGAAGCGATCCAGAAGGAAGTACCCAAGAAGGACGAGCCAAAGAAGGATGAGCCAAAGAAGGATGAGCCAAAGAAGGACGAGCCAAAGAAAGACGAGCAACCCGGCGGAGGCGGTCGGTTTGGGGGAGGGCAGCCAGGCTTCCGGGCTGATTTGAACGAGTTTTTCAAGGCGGAGGGGGTTGCTTGCACAGTGAGTGATTCGGGCAAGCCGCACGGACTGCTCAACATGACCGGTCAGTGGCCATCAGATCGTGCGGGCGGTGGCGAAACTCGAATTCCGCAGGTCTTCATGGTCCACGAACACTATGCCATGCTCTACCGCTTGGCGGGGCGCACCGATGCGAAGACCCGCGTGGAAGTCGAAATCGAGAACAAGTTTATTCCCGGGCCGGTCGCCGTTTACAACACGGTTGGTGAAGTGCGTGGATCGGAGAAGCCGGACGAGGTGGTTGTGGTTGGGGCGCACCTCGACTCGTGGGATCTTGGAACTGGCACAACGGACAATGGCACCGGAAGTTGCGTAGTCCTCGAAACCGCTCGCGCGGTTGCAACCCTTGCCGCGATGGGTAACAAACCGAAGCGGACCATCCGGTTCGTCCTGTTCACCGGCGAGGAAGAGGGATTGTGGGGCTCCAAGAGGTACGTCGAGCGCCACAAGGAAGAGCTGGACAAGCACTCGGCCGCTCTCGTCCACGACACCGGTACCGGGAGGGTGATTGGTTTTGCTCTCCATAACCGCAAGTCGTGCATGACAGTTTTGGAACCCGAACTGAAGACTCTATCCACGATTGAAGGGTGGAAGGGAATGGACCTGGGAGGACTCGGTGGAACCGATCACCTGTCGTTCCACGCTCAGGGTGTGCCAGGCTTCGCCTGCCGGCAGGATATGGATGAATACCGCCTGACTCACCACTCTCAATCCGACACCTTCGACAAGGCGAAGGAACCCAACTTGGTCCAGGGTGCGCAGATCATGGCCATCACCGCCATGCGGATCGCCAATCTTCCCGAGATGTTGCCGAGGAAGTGATTCATTGACGGTTGACAGTGGGACATGGGCTGTTGGAAGGGTTCTTCCAACAGCCCTATTCCGAGCAACACTTCGCTTTACCTCCGATCCCTCCTGCCGCCAGCATGCTTCAATTCGCTTCGCTGCTATTGTTCAGCTTTACCGGCCCGTAGTTCGCGCTCGCAGGATCGCCTGGGTCGAGGGAGGGCGAGCCGCGTCCGCTTCTGCGCTGCACAAGGGCAAAGACGGCAGGCAGGACAAACAGAGTCGTCGATGTCGCCGCGATAAGACCGCCGATGACGCCCCGGGCAAGAGACGCAGTCTGTTCACCACCATCGCCTATAGCAAGTGCCATCGGCGTCATCCCGGCCAGCATGGCGCAACTGGTCATCAGGATTGGCCGCACCCGGCTTGTCGCACCAACAAAGGCAGCCTGGATTGCTGAAGCGCCGGCCCGCCGCTCGCGTTCGGCGAACGTCACGAGAAGGATGGCATTGGCCAGGGCGATGCCGACGGCCACGATCGTGCCCATGAACGATTGGACGTTGAGAGTTGTTGCAGTCACAAGCAAGGCTATCGCTGCGCCTGCGATCACCGCCGGAACAGCCGAAACAACGACCAGTGCCAGTCGCAGTGACTGGAAGTACGCCGTCAGGAACAGCAGCACGACCACAACCGTCATCCCCAGTCCCACCAACAACCCACGGAACATCTCCCGCATGGGGACCGATTGGCCGCGGACATCCACGCTTACACCGCGGGGAGGCTCACCTGCCGCCTGGAGGGCGTTATCGATCTCCCGCGCTACCCTGCCGAGATCCGCTCCCTGAATGTCGGCCTGCAAACTGACTACTCGGCGCATGTTATAACGGTCATACTCCCCAGGCATGGTTCCCTCACCCACGTCAGCCACATCCCGGATCAACACCATCCCTTTGCTTGTGGAACGGACGGGTACCATTTCGAGCTCGGCTTTCGAGTTCATCCGGGCGGGAGGAATCTCGATCTGCACCTGGTAGCCAATGCCGTTGATTGGGTCGGCCCAGAAGTTGGGCACCACGTACCGACTCGACGAAGTGGCTGCCAGCAGCGATCGCGATACATCCTGGACCGTGACTCCACTGATACCGGCACGCTCGCGATCCACGTTCACTTGAAGCATCGGGTAATCGAGCGACTGCACCACCTGGAGATTTCGCAAGGACGGGATGCGATCCAGTTCGGC
>DASZJS010000025.1:0-3450 GCA_035947935.1 Gemmata sp.
GGCAATTCCCAAAGGACAGGTCGCAGCACTCATCGGCCCATCGGGTGGGGGGAAGAGTACCCTTTTACGCTGCATCAACGGGTTGGAAGAATTTCAGGAAGGCGAGGTTTCGATTGGCGACAAACTCAAGATGACAGGAGGTGTATCGACGCCAAAGAATGACCTCTTGCAACTGCGTCGGACGGTCGGAATGGTGTTTCAGCAGTTCAATCTGTTCCCGCACATGACAGCTCTCAAGAACGTCGTGATGGGGCCGCTTTATGCTCTGGGCAAGCCACTGGCCGAGGCCGAAAGCACGGCGAAGAAGCTCCTGGATCGTGTTGGATTGGGCAATAAACTCGATGCCAAACCCGCACAGCTTTCCGGCGGCCAGCAACAACGTGTTGCAATTGCTCGCGCGCTTGCGGTTAATCCCGCAGCGATCCTCTTCGATGAACCGACCAGCGCCCTCGATCCCAGGATGTCGGCGGAGGTGATGCGGGTGATCGATGACCTCGCAGGCGATGAGCAATTCCAGGCCGCGATGGTGATTGTTACCCACGACCTGGTATCGGTGCGGAGAATTGCCGATACCGTTCACGTCCTGGAACAGGGGCGGGTGGTCTATTCCGGGTCAGCGGGCGAGGCATTCGCTCAAGGCGGCCCGGCTGCGGCACTGGACTGATTCTGCAACTATTCGCTGGAGCCTTTCATGAACCCTTCAACCTCTCCACAGCTCATCCGTGTCGGACACAGCCCGGATCCGGACGATGCCTTCATGTTCCATGCCCTCGCCAACGACAAAATTCCAACCGGCAATCTCCGTTTCGTCCACGAACTTCAGGACATCGAGACACTTAACCGGCGAGCCATGCAGGGCGAACTCGAAGTCTCGGCCGTCAGCATTCATGCTTATAGCTTCTTGCTCGATAAATACGCTCTGCTGCCGACAGGATGCAGCATGGGGGATAAGTATGGTCCCATGGTCATCGCACGCAAACGAATGACTGTCAGAGACCTGACTCGAGTGAAGGTCGCGGTTCCTGGCACGCTCACGACCGCGTTTCTGACTCTGAAACTACTCTTCGATTCGCTCGGAGCAAAGGATCGACTCGTTTACGATGTCATTCCGTTCGATCAGATCATCGCGGCAGTTGTGAGCGGCAAATACGATGCGGGGCTGATTATCCATGAGGGGCAGCTCACGTTTCGGAATCAGGGGCTCAATCTTGTCACCGATCTCGGTGTTTGGTGGCAAGAGAAAACGGGCTTGCCACTGCCGCTAGGCGGTAACGTCGTCCGCAAGGATCTCGGCGAACCGACCATGCAAGAGGTGAGTCGTCTGATCAAAGAGAGCATCCGATACGCTCTTGGACACAGGCAGGAAGCTCTCGAATATGCTTTAAAGTATGCTCGGGACATGGATGTGACCTTGGCCGATAAATTCGTGGGAATGTACGTCAACCACTGGACGCTAGACTACGGCGAGCATGGCCGTGCAGCCGTTCGCAGACTGCTCGCTGAAGGACATCGCGCGGGCGTGATCCCTCACGCCTGCGATGTCGAGTTTGTGAATTGAAGCTTAATATCGTTGCAATTGGCTTGCCAGAGTTGAGCCCGCTGCAGCTTGGCAGCGGTACTCTGGCGACTCTCGTTCGGATCAGTCAGATCAATAGGGCACCAGCACCGAGTAAGTGTACTTCAACTTCTGCTCCTCGCCTGCTTTGAGGGCCAATGTCCACACCAGTTCGTTACGCTTGTTGATCGAGAACACACCTTCTTCTCGCAGCGATGACTTCGGCGAACCGTCCGCGCGAACCAACTCACCAGAGAACCTGCGTCGAATCACCATCTGAACCGATTCCTTCCGGTGATTGCTGGCGGCCAGTTCGCCTTCAACAATGCTTTTCCGGAACTGACGGCCGCCAGCCCAAATGAAATCGCGCCCGCTGCCATCCTTTGCTTGAAGTTCGTTTTCCAACGACCGGGTTCGGACACTCAGCGCCTTGCCAACGCGCAATACGGTTTCTTCACCGGCATTAACCCAATAAGTCGTTCGTTGACCGTTGAACGCTCCATTTGCCGTGACAAGTGCCGATCCCGTCGTCATCGGGAACGACAGGGGATTTTTGAATTTGAGGGCATCCCACGGTGCATCTTCCTCATCGTTACCTCGACCGCGGCCATCATTCACCCCATAATCGTTGCGTGTGTCGGGGATGAGCCACTCCACGATCCGCTCGTATTCGGACTTGCCCTTTGCCACTGTTAGCGCGAGGGTGTCGCCTTCCTTGAGAGTCCGTTTGCCAATGGGCTGGTAGTGCAAATCAACACCCTCTCCCGTAGGGATCGCACCGAGTGAGACGTTGTACGCACCTCCCTGAGACGAACTGTTCATCATCACTTGCTGGGTCATGACGGAATTACTGGCGAAGTCCGGTATTCTCCAGCTACCGCCACTCAACTGCTGGAAGAACCCCGCCAATGTGGAACCAGGGGAGAGCAGGGATTGCACATGGGCAAACTGAACGCTGGGGTATCCCGAGATCAATCTGACCTCGGCACCTTCCAGTTCAGCCAATTCATTCTTGATGACAGCATGCTGTTCCAGAGCGAGAGTTTTCGGATCGGTGATGTCGATCTTGTAACTTGCTGCCCAGGACAACCCATGCGTCATGTAGCGAATGGCAACGCGAGTCTCTGCTTTTTCCGTGTCCGCGAGCGTCAACACGAGTCGCGGTTGGCGGCGTTTCACCTTCTCACCGGCATCTTCGGCCTCGACGGATGCGACCTCCGAGGAATCCACATACGTCCGCCCTTTGGCAGTCTGAACGACGAGGTATTTGGACTGAGCGATGACCTCACCCGGCTTTGCGGGCGTGAACTTCATCATCGTCCCGACGACCGGAGCCCGTTTATCGCCCTTGAAGTACAAAGTGACTTTCTTCCCAGCCAAATCTTCCTGGAGATTGCCGGGCGTTGTTTCATTTGCCGGGACTTCCACATCCCGCATCTGAACGAGAGTGTCTACTGGCCCCGCGCTCTCGATCCAGTAAGTCCCGTGGACGGGGTGTGGGACATCGTCGAGAACGTATACGCCGGGCTTGCCGAGTGTGACCTCGCGCTTGACCACTGCCAGGCCGTTCTTGAACAGATCCACGGCAACGATCTTGCTCTTTGCTGGAGTTTCGTCGGCCCGGATGGGGTTAGCCAGAAGGAACAGACTGAGGGCGATTGCGATGGCTCGAATTGACTGCATGGAGAGTTCCTTTTCGGAAAGTGTGTCCAATGAGCGACGCCAACGAAGCCAATGATAAACACAAACCTGCCATGGAGAGCAAGTTGTTACAAGCTCATTACGTTTGACATCTGTGGGCTGTGCCACCTGATCTCGGCGAAGGGGCGACAGCGAATGGGAACGATGGAATGGATCTTGCTGGATGTGCGGGAACTCGACCAACAGCGACAGGA
>DASZJS010000026.1:0-8015 GCA_035947935.1 Gemmata sp.
CCTTTTGAAAGACGCGAACTGACCCGGACGACTGACTCACACAAAATGCGATGGCAGTTGTCTGTTTGCTGATGCCCGCTGCGGCCATGTGTCGGCTCCCGAACCCTTTGCGGAGATTCACTCCATCCGCCCGGGCGTTCAAGTGCAGGCAGGCCGCCTCAGCGATTCCATCTCGCCCGACCAGTATTGCGCCATCCAGTTTGGAGATTTCCTTGATCTGTTCTCGCACGTCGCGGTTTCGGATATCGCGTTCCAGTCGGGTGTAGCCTCGAAACGGGTTGAAATTCTGGAACCGCGAGAGACTGAGTACCTTCCGGGTATCCCCGACAACCAAGATTGTGCCGACGGGCTGACCCTCCCGTCCTTCACGACCAATTTCCGTGGCAAGATCCACGACAGCCCGCAGTACATCGAGTGGGGCTGCGTTGCCAAGAACGCGGAGATCTTGAGCAGTCATACGCTCCAGATGTTCGCCGAGATGAATGATGCTCAGGCTATCGACCGGTTCCGGGGCATTCTCCAAAGTGGCGATACCGTTATAAAGGGCGACAATGTGCGCTCCGGGCTGGAGTTGATTTTCAGACACGGCTTTGAGCAATGCCGAGTTCATCCGTTCCTGAGTGGGAATCGGTTCGGGATCGAGGTCGATGACAGTCCAGTCATCGCGTTCGCGGAGCGATTTTGTGAGAGCTGGGTTTTCCGCTGCGACGAAGAGCTTACACCCGGTGAGCATCCGGGTGACCTCGTCCCAATCGATTGTGGTCTCGGTGAGCAGCAAAACAGCATCGGCCGGAAGGCTCTTGACGAGATCCCGGGCGGCCTGAAGCAAGGCAACGGACTGACTCGGCAGACTCATGCGAACACATGGGACGAAGGGCATCGACGAGAGGAGTTTGACCACTTTAGGTGATTAGACCCTCCGATGCCAACAGTTGAGTTGAGGATTTTCTGCCTTTTCTGGTTCACCCGTTCAAGAATATGCCGGATGGGCGTTTACACTCACCTTGCCCACAGCACTCCAACCAGCCGACAATACATCATCACCCATCCCCGTACAGGAGCCCTCCCATGCTCGAAACCATCCTTGATGCGATTGGCCGAACGCCGCTGGTTCTCTTGAATCGGCTGACCGAAGGGCTCCAGGCCAAGGTTGCTGTTAAGGTGGAGATGACCAATCCCGGGGGGAGTGTCAAGGATCGCGTTGCTCAAGCAATGATTGCCGAGGCGGAAGCCATAGGTCTCCTGCGCCCCGGTGGAACTATCATTGAGGCCACAGCCGGCAATACCGGCGTCGGGTTGGCAATGGTGGCCGCAGTGAAGGGGTATCGGTGCATCTTCGTGTTGCCGGACAAGATGTCCAACGAGAAGATCGCCTTGCTCAAGGCTTATGGAGCCGAGGTCGTCATCACGCCCACGGGCGTGGCTCCCGATTCACCAGAAAGCTACAACGGCGTTGCGGATCGACTTTCCCGGGAAATACCTGGGGCTTGGCGACCGAACCAGTTCACGAATCTCGCAAATCCGGAGATCCACTACCGAACGACCGGCCCCGAGATTTGGGAACAAACACGAGGCAAGGTGACGGTGTTTGTGGCGGGTGTCGGCACGGGCGGAACGGTGTCGGGAGTTGGACGTTACCTCAAGGAGCGAAACTCGAACATCAAGGTGGTTGGTGCGGACCCCGAGGGTTCCGTGCTATCGGGTGGTTCTCCCAAACCGTGGAAAGTCGAGGGGATTGGCGAGGATTTTGTGCCAAAAACCTTTTCGAGTCAGTACGTCGATGACTGGGAACGAGTTAGCGATGCGGAATCGTTCCATGTTGCCCGGGAACTTGCACGGCGGGAAGGTATGCTTCTGGGAGGTAGCACGGGCACGAACGTAGCCGCAGCGTTGCGTTATGCTCGCCGCCTGGGTTCCGGGCATTTGGTTGTGGCGCTTGGGTGCGATACAGGTAGGAACTACCTGAGCAAGTTCTTCGATGACCGTTGGTTGGCAGACAACAAGCTCTCATTCGCCGAGCCACTCGCACACTCGGTCGGTGATCTCCTCAAGAAACGCGGCGACAGGCAACTCGTGACTATTGCGCCAGACTCAACGGCCGAACAGGCTATTAAGTTGTTGGAAGCAACGGGCATATCGCAGCTGCCGGTGATGGATGGCGGAAGACCGGTCGGGAGTGTGCAAGAAGTTAGTCTGGCGCGCATCCTGCACGATGGGAAAGACCCGTCCAAGGTGGCGATCAGCGAGGTGATGTCACGTCCACTGCCTGTAGTGGATGTCCATACGCATCTGGATGAGGCTTACAGATTGCTACTCGCGGGCTACACGGGCGTCCTGGCCACGAATGAGGGCAAAGTGGTGGATATTGTGACCCGAATCGACCTGATTCACTACTGGGACCAAACGCGCATCAAGTAGATTCAAGACAGGAGGAAGCCCCATGCCGCTGTACGATCATTTCCATCGACCACTTTCGGATATCCGTGAGTGGGAGTCGTTCCAGAACCGTTAGTCGCTCGCCATCGCCGATGATTTGAACCGTTGATTGCCGAAACGATTTTTGGCATCCGCTCCTCAGCATCTTGGTCCGTTCGTCTCGGCAGATGTGGCTGCAAAGGAGTTGCTCTCCCCGGATGCTGGCGATCGCAGTGGGGTCAGCACTTCCGGTAGTCCCACTGCGCTCAAAGGATTCGGGAGCATTCGCCTCGATCTTGAAGCAACTTATAGAGAAGCCTGCGAGAGGAGCTGCATTCCGGAATAGTTGCTGAATAGACTGTCTACTTGCCGACAGCGCCAGCCCTTTCCGTACCCATGTCCTATCCAGATTCCTCAAACTGGAGTGTGGCATCTTGCTAGCGATGTCGTAATGGAAGCATGCAGTCATCACTCCTCGACGCTTTCCAGGAAGTCGCGGATCGCACCTCGGACGGCCCCAACGGCCCGCCAGTAGACGCCAATAAGGAGTAACCAGCCAAGCATTAACGCGGCCTGTTCATATAGCTTCCATTCTTCATCTGGTGCCTTGGGTCTCCATTCCCGAGAGTAAATCGTCCATCCCACAGCCGGAATCGCGGCGGTCAGAGCGAAGAAGAACCCAATCAACCCGACGGCCCGAGCAGCTTTAGGCCGCTTCAACGCGACTCCGCTCGCCGCCAAACCAGTCAAGAACCAGAACTCAGCCACGGAACCCACGATCACAAATCCAATCCCTGCCTGCCGGTATGTCTCATCGAACAGCAATAACTTACACACGCCTGCGGTCACTAACCCCACCCATGCCACGAAGGTGAAGAGGCCGCTGAATGCGAACATTCCTTTTGCCCCGCTGCTCCGTGGAACCGAGCCACAGGTCAGTCTGCCAAAACTCAATACCAGCCCGGCAATTATCACCGGGACTGCATAGACCAGCACATCAATCTGCTTCTCCTTCTTCATGTGTACAGCACCCTCGTCATTCGTGTTGACGTAGCCAGGGATGACCCATCCTTCACCTTTTGGGATTTCAACACCAGCTCGGGGCAATACTGCCTTCGCAAATCCAACAAACCCTGGGAGGGTCAGGAAAAACAGGGCGAACAGAACCCAGAACAGCCCTCCGCGTGCCTTGCGCCACCCTGGCGCTGCGATCTGTTCGGGAGTTTTCGATGAGGCGTCGCTTGTGTGTCGCTTGGGTTCCGGTTTGGCTTTAATCCCCTTTTTCGACTTGTCAGCTATCTTGGGCAACATCGGAAATGCTGGAGGTTCTACCGGAGGCATAGGGGGCGATTCCACCACAGATGGTTTCGATTCGTTAGGCGTAGACGGTTCCGCCCCCCAGTCGTCTGGAGTTGCCACTGGTGCGGGTGCAGGGGAAGATAACGGCGGAGCCGCTCCAGGAGTCGAGCGCGGAGCTGGATGAGGAACCGGGGCCGAGTCCGCGAGCGAGGAAGACTTTGCGGTTGGCGGTGGAATCGCCATCGTCGGGGCTGCCGCCGCCGCGGATTCCTCGCTGGTCGGGACAGTCACCGGTGCCCCACAATAAGGGCACTTTACTCGCTTTCCCGCAGATTCATCGCGTGCCTTGAACCGCTTTCCGCAGGATGGGCAACCTAATGTGATCGGCATGGAAAGGCACTCCACAACCCCGCACGATAGGGCGGTAAGGAAAATAGCGACAGTTTTTGCTTCCAAGTCCAGACGAAGCTCGGAAATCCGAACCCAGGCTGACGATGGAAAACGATCGATGAGTCTCAGCGAAATCTCGCACCGTGTCGGACATAGTAAGCGAAGGAGCCCCGAGGATAAACCCCGGGGCTGAAAAATGATCCGATAGTCCGACATATCTCTACAAACCCATTCACCAACCAATAGGGATCGATCACCCGTCATCATCCGCGTTGTCTTCCGCCTGCTCCATTTCCTCGATTGCTCCGCGACGGCCTGCACTATAGAGAGAAGCAAATAGAATGGTATAAAAGAACTGAATCGCCACGCATGTTGTTAGCATCAGCATCACAACGGCTTTGACACCTTTCACGCCACTGTCGACGTCGTCCTTTGCCTTGCTTGGTGTCAAAGGCGGATTCTTGCCGCTGGATGGAGAAGAACTTTCTTCTGATATCTTGGGTTTGAAATCGATCTTGTTTGCCGCAATGCCCACAACAATCCCACCGCTGCTTGTAACAAAAACATAGGCCAGAAGAAGCCCTTGAAGAAGAAATGTGACCCAACCGGCCCGACGTCGAACGCGGAGGCTGGGAATCGCTCCACCCACCACTGCTATCGCCGGAATGGTCGTTAAGTCTGCAAGAATCCAGAATGGAATGCTGATTACGAACGCAAATAATGCGAGAACAAAGTGGAGGAAGGCGTCTTTCCCCTTTGTATCCCACTCTGCTGGCGTTACGGTTCTTACATCTGGCCACTCGGTACTCGCCATCGCAATGAGAATCGCCGCGGTAATGGCTGCCAACACTCGGATTCCTGTAAATGCCCAGGCTCCTAAGAATACTTTTTTGGCTCCCGTGCCAGACGGGATGGTGAGCATCCGCGTCCGGCCAAGGAATGTCAGGGCAGTCCCGAGCAACACCCCAGCGAAGAAGGGAACGAATATAGCCGGGCCACCTGCATCGTTAATCTTGAACAGCATCCCGCGAGGGTCATCCAACAAACCCAGGAAGATATAGCCCAAGATGCCGAACCAATACACTACGGAGAGGAATTCGATCCACAGGCCCCACCAGGCAAGCGAACAGCCAGCCGCAAATCCGTTCCACAGGTTCGGCGTGGGATCTTCCCATTTTGATGACCGGCCTCGGTCATGCTTTCGTCTGGATGGAGCCTCATCATCTCGCTTGTTATCCCGCTTCTTGCGGGGTAGTGGATCGTCATCATCCCCTCTCTCCTCATGCTTCTTGCGAGGTGGTGGATCGTCATCACCCGACTCGTTATCGCGAGCCTCGGATTTGGCAGTTTTCTTCTTGCCAAATGAGAACGGTTTCTCCGATGACTCCTCCTGAGGCGTCACAAGGGGTGTTGGAACCGGAGGGGGAGGAGGAACTGCTGCCCGTGCAGTTGCGGGAGCCTTGACTGTTCCAGATGCTTTAGCAGCATCCGGTGCAGGTGCTGGAGCGGGAGGCGAAGCCGCCACTGGTGCCACGAGGGATCCCGGGGCAGTCAGGATTGTTTTGCAACCGGGGCAGGAAACCCGTCTCCCGGCGTATTGATCCCCGATTTGCAGTCTCTTTGAACACGAGTGACAAGTAAGTTGAATCGGCAATGGAGTCCTCGGCATTGGAGACGAAGAAGAGGCCAGACACACACCATTGGGTCCGCACTCATACCGGGACATGGTAAAGGAGAGAATCGCGTGGAGAAACCCCACCGCACGAAAATAACAAGTGTGTGCAGAGATAGCCACCCGCAGACTCAGAACCGGGGCTTGGGTCGATTCCAGTTCGGATCGTACTCCAGGGAGAAAATCTGCTGGATCAACTCTGCCTTATTAGGCGCTTCGGATAGCAATACTCCGAGCGCCTTGTCGATCCTGGCGACGCGCGGGTCTGACTCTGCAACTTCGAGATGTTCACCACGTCCGAAGCGGTCCAGGATCGCCGCGAGATCGAGGAGTTTACAACGGGCTTCGAGGAAGTATTGTTCGAGAGCGCGAGGAGTAGGGAGCGGGTTCATGGCTAATGGATAGGTTTGGGTGTAAATGGAAACCGTGAAGAGCTCAGGCCGGGCGGTATCGCACTTTCAACTCCAACGATACCAATTCGTTCAAGCTCCCCGAGCGGAATCCATCGAGATCCAGGGTGATGAACTTGAACCCGAGTCGGTGAAACTCCCGGGTCAATTCCGATCGGTTCTGATCGGTCGCAAGTTTGGCGATGTCACTTAACGGAACCTCCACCCGTGCCAAGTCGCCTTGATGATAACGCACGCGACACTCTCGCAAGCCAAGCGACCGGAGAAATGCCTCGGCCGCCTCAACGCGTGCTGTGCGTTCTACTGTCACGGCTAACCCTGGTGCAAGGCGACTCGATAGGCATGGAGAAGCGGGTTTGTCCCAGGTTGGGATGTTCCAGTGGCGTGCAAGTCCGCGCACATCGGCCTTTGTGAAGCCGGCCTCCTGGAGAGGATGGCGAACGGAGTGTTCTGCCGCGGCAACAAGTCCTGGGCGGTAATCCCCGAGGTCATCCAGGTTCGCACCGCTGACCACCACGGGAACGCCAAGCTCGGGTAACAAGTGTTCGACTGTAGAATACAGTTCGGTCTTGCAGTGATAACAGCGCGTCCCATCGTTCTTGAGGTAGTCCGGATTCGCGAACTCATCGGTGGCGACAACGATATGTCGAATGCCGATGAGTTCGGCAAGGCGCTTGGCATCAGCCAATTCCGTCCGGGCAACGCTGGGGCTATCGGCGGTCACAGCCACAGCCTTTTTCCCCAGAGCCAACAATGCGGCTTTCGCGACAACTGTGCTATCGATCCCACCACTGAAGGCAACAGCAACTCCGGGCAACCCTTCCAGGATCGCAAGTAACCTGATGCGCTTTTCCTCTAATTCTTGGCTGAGTTCCATGAGTTAACCTGAAGGTCGGGCTTTGCCAGCATGCTTTACTTCACTTCGTGGGTGGGCGAATGGTGAGAACCGGACACGGTGCCTGTCGCACCACTTTTTCCGCAACACTACCGAGCAGGAAATGGGCAAGCCCGCCCCGACCATGTGTGCCAATGCAGACGAGATCCACTTTCAGATCGTTCGCCACCGCCACAATCTCCCCAGCAGGTGAGCCGACCCGCACTTCGAGTCTCGGGTTTAATCGGCCAAGATTCTCAGCCTGCACAAGATTTTCAAGGCCTGTCTTTGCTGCATCGATCAGTTGCGTCAGCGCAGGGGCGGGAACAGGGGTTGGCATGACGGCATCGGGCATTGCCAGTGCAAGATCCTGGACGATGTGCAATAGGATCAATTCCGCGCCAAACTTCTCAGCAAGTTCAGCGGCATATCGAATCGTTGGAGACGAGCAGACATCGAAGTCAGCCGGTGCGAGAATTCGTCGAATTGCAACCATCTGTCACCTCCTCTCCCACTTATTGTAGACACTGGTCTCAAGCATGCGAAAACCAACAGGGTGGCTCCGGTCGCTGACGGCTCGCCTCAAACCAATACGGCCAGACGTTACCGGAGTTATTCTTGGCATATTGGGAGCGCAAGCGACCAGAGCCCTTCGGAATCGTCCTCTCACGCTCACGGATCGATTTTCACTCCGTTGACGTCATCCAGAAACAGGTCACCGTCTGCTTTCAACCTCTCTTTGAATCGGGCCAGAATCGTGGGATCATTCATCCGCTGTCGTTCTGCTGGATCCGCCAGGGTTTGCAGGAAGTGAACGAGGTTCCAGATCTTGTCGGGTCGGTCGGGATATGAAGGACCAGTCGCCAGGGTGGTATGGAAGGGAGTCATGCCGCTGGGATAGATCCCACCATAAATGCGGGCATACAAATCCTCTCCCCCGCGGCCTCCTCGGTAA